>CAVVNE010000098.1:0-5484 GCA_963749245.1 Bryobacterales bacterium | reverse complement strand
TTTGAATCCTGGGCGCGGCCGTTCGACCCGCTCCACAAGAGCAAACCTGTTGTGAGCACAACAGGCGCTACGAATATCCGAAGCGCACCCTGCACCATTGTCACGATTCCCGTTCGACAAAATGCCCAGGAAGGCTCTGCCGGCCTCCATGGCTTTTCTCTACTATACGCTCAAATCGGCAGCGGGACCGCGTTCTTTAGCGCGGCAAGTGCGTAAATATTCTTAAGCAAAGCACGGTTGACGGGATCCCTTCCCCGGGGGACGACATGCTTGACAGGTGCGGAAAAAGTCGTTGCAAGCTGCGATTGGCAAGCGGAACGCCTGCCCCACCAGGGCACATCAGGCAGTTGCCGATCTGCTGGGCGAGGCCCACCTATAATACGTTTGTGAACCATGACGTTCTGAATCAGCCTCCGCCACTGGCCGATGTCGATCTTTTCTCCACCGACCGGGCGTTGAAGGAAGCGGTCGCGCGGGAATGCGCCGGGTGGGCGTCGGAGAGTCTGGCGGAGTACGGCCGCGCGCTCGGCAGCGCGGAAATGCTGGAGTGCGGAGCTCTGGCCAACGCGCATCCGCCGGTGTTGCATACGCACGACCGCTTCGGTCACCGGCGTGATGAGGTGGAGTTTCATCCGGCGTGGCACAACCTTATGCGGCTGGCCGTGAAGCACGGGGTGCACAGTTCGCCGTGGGCGAATCCGCGCAAAGGGGCGCACGTGGCGCGCGCGGCGGCGGCGATGCTCGCGTCGGAGTGCGAAGCGGGGCACGTCTGTCCGATCTCGATGACGTATTCGGCGGTGCCCGTGCTGCGGCGAGATTCCGAACTGGCGAAGGAATGGGAACCGCGCGTGCATTCGACACGGTACGATCCGTCCTTTCAGCCGGCGGCGCAAAAAACGGGAGCGCTGATCGGCATGTCGATGACCGAGAAGCAGGGCGGCTCCGACGTGCGCGCGAACACGACGCGGGCGGAGCCGATCGGCAACGGCGAGTATATTCTGAACGGGCACAAGTGGTTCTGCTCGGCTCCCATGTCCGACGCGTTTCTGGTGCTGGCGCAGGCGCCGGCGGGCCTTTCCTGCTTTTTTCTGCCGCGCTGGACGCCCGATGGGCGGCGCAACGCGTTTCATTTGCAACGACTGAAACAGAAGCTGGGAAATCGCTCCAACGCGTCGAGCGAAGTGGAGTTCGACGGCGCGTGGGCGCGGAGGATCGGCGAGGAAGGCCGCGGCGTGGCGACGATTATCGAGATGGTGCATCACACCAGGCTCGATTGCATGATCGGCGCGGCGGGGCTGATGAGGCGGGCGCTGATCGAGGCGATGCATCACGCGCGTCACCGGCGGGCGTTCGGGAGCTACCTGATCGATCAGCCGCTGATGCAGAATGTGCTGGCGGATCTGACCATCGAATCGGAAGCGGCGACCCTGCTGATGATGCGCATCGCGCGCGCGTTCGACCAGGGTGACGAAGGAGACCGCGGTTTTGCGAGGCTGGCGGTGGCGGCCGGGAAGTATTGGGTATCGAAGCGGACGGCTCCGCATGTGGCCGAGGCGCTCGAATGCCTGGGCGGGAATGGATTCGTGGAAGAATCGGCGATGCCGAGACTATATCGGGAAGCGCCGCTCAATTCGATCTGGGAAGGCTCGGGGAACGTAATTGCGCTCGATGTACTGAGGGCGATCCGGAAGGAGCCGGAGGCTTTGGAACGGGTGCTGGAGGAGATTCGGCTGGCGAAAGATCCGCGGGTCGAAAAATTCGTGAGTGGGATTCGCGTGGAGACTGAGGAGGCTGACGCGCGGCGGTTTACCGAAAGGCTTGCGGTCGCGCTTCAGGCGTCGTTATTGATCCGGTTCAGCCCGGCGGCGATTTCCGATGCGTTCTGCGCCTCCAGGATCGAGGGGGATTCGGGGCGCGCATTTGGGACTCTGCCGTGCGGCGTTGATTTTCGGGCGATGTGGCGCGAGACTTAGATGGCGGCTGAAAAATTCAAATGTGGGGCGGGCTATCAGCCGGCAGCCTGCTTCCAGCAGGCTTTTCGTTGCTGCATACCAGAGCCGCCCGGAGGGCGGCTGCCGGCTGATAGCCCGCCCCACATTTGAAGCTGGAGTTCGCGCTACCCGGCCGCCGCACGTCGAGTTATGCCGCGAACTTCCCTAGGCGTGGGCGTGCTGATAGGTCAGGCGGATGTTGAGAGCGCGCTCGATTTTCTTAATGTCGCCGCGCTCGCTTTTGGTGCCGAACGTTGTGGCGGTGCCGCGGGCGCCCGCGCGACCGGTGCGGCCGACGCGATGGATGAAGTCCTCGGGAACCTGCGGCAGATCGAAGTTCACCACGTGGGCGATTCCTTCGACGTGAATGCCGCGGGCGGCGACGTCGGTGGCGACCAGGACGCGAAATTCGCCCTGCTGGAAGCCCTTCAACGCGCGATTGCGCTGGCTCTGCGTGCGATTGCCGTGAATCGCGGTGGACTTCACTCCGCCGGTGGCGAGCTTTTTAGCCAGTCGGTCCGCGCCGTGCTTGGTGCGGGCGAACACCAGGAAAGAACCTTTTTCGCCCTTCAGCATGTTTTGCAAGAGGCCAACTTTGCGATCCTGCTCCACTTCGTAGACGTGCAGGTCTACGTGCTCGGCCGGTTTGGTGGCGGAACCGACGGTGATTCGCACGGGATTTTTCACGTGCGAATTAATCAAATGCGCGACGCTCGATTCGATGGTCGCGGAGAAGAACAGGGTCTGTCGCTCCGTCGGGAGCAACGCCATGATTCGCTTGATGCTGGGCAGAAAACCCATGTCGAGCATGCGGTCGGCTTCGTCGAGAACCAGGATGCGGGCGCCGGAAAGCTTCACCAGGCGGCGTTCGATGAAGTCCGAGAGGCGGCCAGGGGTCGCGATCAGGACGCGCGCGCCGCGGCGGATCGAGTCTAGCTGCGGATGTTCGCTCATGCCGCCGACCACGACAGCGTCGCGGATGCCGGTGTGCTTGGCGAGTTTCACGAATGTTTCGTGAATCTGGATGGCCAGTTCGCGGGTGGGGCTCAGGATCACGGCGCTGACGCCGGTTTCAATGGGTTTTTTCAAGAGAGATTCGAGAAGAGGCAGCACGAAGGCCAGCGTCTTGCCGGTTCCGGTCTGCGCCGTTGCGACGACGTCTCGCCCCTCCAGCGCCGGCGGAATCGATTCCGATTGCACGGGCGTGGGGGTTACAAAGCTGTTCTGCGCGAGGTTCGTGTGCAAAACGGCGGATACGGGAAATTCAGAAAAAGTTTTCATTCAATCTTTCGAGGGAAAGAATCAGCGAGCCTTACGAGAGCAGGAAACGAGGGAAGGAGGCGGATTTACTTTCGAAATACAAGATTAGTATAGCACGTTGTAATTTATGGCTTTTTGCGGCGTCCTGTGTTTTATGTTGAGAATTCCGATTGGACTGCTGTTTATTTCCGCGTCGATGGGGCAACCCGTCTTCGATGCCGCGTCGATTCACCCACACCCGCTCGGCCAAGGCGGCAAGGGGCAGAGCATCCAGGCCAACCCCGGCAGCCTTAACATGCGCAATGTGAGCCTGAAATCGGCCATCCGGTGGGCGTATCACGTGATGGATTATCAAGTCTCCGGGCCCGACTGGCTGGGCTACGAACGGTTCGACATCGTGGCCAAGGCGGCCGTGCCTGCTCCGGAAAATGAGGTGCGGACGATGCTCCAGGCGCTTCTGGCGGACCGTTTCAAGCTGAAGCTTCATAAGGAGACGAAGGAGCTACCGGCGTACGTGCTGGTTGTCGCCAAAGGCGGGATCAAGTTTCACGAATCGAAAGAGGAGGGGGAATTGGCCGTGGGGCCGCCGCCGGACAAAAATCACATGACGCTGAATGTGAAAAGAGTTCCGGCATCGCAATTTGTCGAAATGCTGTCGGAGGCGCTGCACGCGCCGGTGATCAACAACACGGGTCTCGAAGGACGCTACGACGCGACAATCGACATCGGCAAGTATATGTCCGAGGCGACGCCAAAAGACGGACCGTTCGATCCTGTTCCGATCATCGTTACCGGCTTACAGGAGGAACTCGGGTTGAAACTGGAGTCGAAGAAGATGCCCCTCGATTTACTGATTATCGATCATGCAGAGAAGGTGCCGACGGAGAATTAGCTGCTACTTCAATCCCGCCAGCGCGTCTTTGCGGACCTTGGCCACGATGTGCACCAATGGGTCCACCACTTCGGCGATGTTGTATTGCATCGCTGTCCCCAGCACGATGGCTGCTTCGTTCGGCTCCAGTTTGTAGTCGCGTTGGAGCCAGTTCACCAGTTGCGTGGTGGCGATCCGCAGCGCGTCCTCGAGCGAATTGCCGATGCCCATGGCCATCAGGTATTCGTCGTTTTCGGCGCGAGGGCCCTGGGTCGACATGCCTTTGATCAAATTCACGGTGAACTCGACTTGCATGGAGGTTTCGAGGGCGTCGCCGGTGAGCTCGCCATCGCCCTGGGCGGCGTGGCCGTCGCCGATGAACAGCAGTGCGCCGGGCGCGTAGACGGGCAGATAAAGCGTGGTGCCCTCGCGCATCTGGTTGTAATCCATGTTGCCTCCATACGACCCAAGGAAGCCTGTGCGCATGGCCTGATGCGCGGGCGGCGCGACGGCGATACAACCCATCATGGGCTGGAGCTTCACCGTGTAATTTTTCAGATGCTCGCTGGGATTTTTCAGGCGCGCGACGCCTTTGTCGGCGTCGATCACCCAGTTACTGTCGAAATTATCTTTGTATTTGGTGCGTTCGATATAGCCGGTATTGAGCGCGGTGCCGACGATCTGGTCCCCGCTACCGGCCGAGTCGCGATTCAGGCGGACTTTGTTCAGCTTGACCACCAGCGTGTCGCCGGGAAACGCGCCTTCGATATAAAAGGGGCCGGTTTCGGGATTGCCTCCTTGGGATCGACGAACGCCTTTGGGATCGACGCCGCCGGCGTCGACGGTCCAGGTGCGGACGGTGTCGCCGGGGAAAACGTGCAGCACCGGGGGAATGGCATCGGAAAAGACGCGATGAAATTCCTTCGGCTCGAAGTCGAGCGTGCGAGGCGTGGCGGGCGCGCGGGCAGGGCGATTGGCGGTCCATTCCACTTTGTCGGTTTTGCGCCAGAGAGCGGTGCCTGACATCCGGTCGCCGTGGACCGTCCCTTCGAAGGTGCCGAAAACATCGCCGTTGGGACGTGTTGCGGTGAAGGTGAGCTTGTCGCCGTTGACCGTGCCGTCGAACTTCAATTCGTTCAAGGCGCCGGTGAGCTTATTGCCGTCGACTTTCAGCGTGACGCGGGCGTAGGAGGTGTCGCCCAGCACTTTGGCGGCGAATTCCCAGTCTCCGGAGATATCGGCGGCGAAGGTGGTCGCGGCGGCGAGAAGAAAAGACGCAAGTATCCTGTTCATTTGCCAATGAGACGAAACTTGGCTGAAAAAGTTCCGTTGAAAGCCGACCGTTGACCGCTCCCGAAGGTC
>CAVVNE010000097.1:0-8832 GCA_963749245.1 Bryobacterales bacterium | reverse complement strand
CCGGGCATCGCCTTGGCGGCGCCTCCTTCCTTGTCGATCATCATTCCGGTCTCGAAGACCACGTCGCGATCGAGATCGTTCAACATCACCGCCGCGCCCGCTTGGGCGAGCTTCAGCGCGACGGCGCGTCCGATGCCTCGGCCCGCTCCGGTGACCAGCGCCGTTCTACCTTTGAGATCAATAGCCATGCATCGTGTTTTATCACAAAGGACGACTGTGATAGGATCAGGGCAAATGCGACCGACGATTCTATCGCTTTTTCTGGGCGCCACGGCGCTGCTCGCAACGGATTCAATGGACAGATCGGCCGGGAGGCCGGACGCTCCGGTCACGATTGACGTTTTCAGCGATTTCGAGTGTCCTCACTGCGCCAGACTGCACTTTGGCGCGTTGAAAGATGCGCTGGGGGACTGCGTGGCTTCGGGCAAAGTGCGCATTGTTTACCACGATTATCCGTTGTCGCAGCACCAGTACGCGCGGAAGGCGGCGCAATTCGCGGACGCCGCGGCCAGGATCGGCCGGTATGAACGCATCTGCGACGCGCTGTTCCGGACGCAGGAGGAATGGGCGCGGACCGGCGACATCGAGGGAGCGGTGGGGAAGGAACTGACGCCCGCGGAACTGGCGCGGGTCATGAAAATCCTGAACGATCCGAAGAGTCTGGGCGAGATCAACCGCGAGATCGACGCCGATATGGCGCTGGGAGCGCGAATCCCGTTGACCGAAACGCCGACGATGATTGTGAGCGGCGGCGGGAAGCGGTATCCGATCAAGGGCGATGTCCGCTACGATCTGCTGAAGCAGTTGATCAATAGCCTGCCTGTAAAGTAAATGTACCGGGTGATGTTTATCGCCAGCCGGATCGCGCTGGCCGCGGTGTTTCAATGGGCGGCGTATACGAAGCTGCGCGACCCGTGGATGATCTTTGCGATGGAGCTCGATGCGATGCACATCGTGCCCGGCGCGATGGTCGAGTTTCTGGCGCGCTCGATGCCCTGGTTGGAGTTGCTGGTGGGCGTGCTTCTGCTGTTTGGGATTCAGACACGATGGGCCGCGTCGTTCGCCACTGCGCTGCTGGCGGTTTTTTTCACGACCTTGCTGGTTCTGTATTTGCGAGGATTCCAGGGGGATTGCGGATGTTTCGGACCGGGGGAGCAGTTGGGTCCGAAGACGCTGGCTCGGGATGGGGCGCTGCTGGCGCTGTCGATTTGGGTTACTTGGCATGCCTTTCGAAGGTCGAAGCAGGCCGCAGTTGCTACAATATAGATAGTTGCTCCGGGTTGTCCCGTTCTTCTGCCCAATGAAAAAGCAGGCAGGTCGGGGACCTGCCCCACTCGATGCATAATTCTGAATCACTGAGTCTTCACTTCGGACTTTCATTCGACGATTTATACCGCCGCGAGGGTCTGGTCCGTCTTGATGCTGCGTTTGTCGATTATCTGGACAACGCGCTGGCCGCCCGTCTAAAGGCCGCGCGGGCCGAGTTTTCGGCGCGCAAGCAGCAGTCCGAACTGATGGTCGACCTGGCTCCGCATGTGGAGGATTTTATCGGCGACTTGTTCGGCATTTCGGCTGAAGTGCGTGCGTTGCAGGCGACGCACGATGCGCTGGCGCCGGTTTACGCGCTGAAGCGGAAATTCATCCAGAAGAAAGCCATCAGCGGCGTGACGGCGGAAAAAGCGTCGGCGATCAACGGACGAGCATGTGCTTTGGAGCTGGAAGCGCTGTTCAACGAGCCGTTGACTGAGGCGAGTTTCGTCGAGCATGTTTCGCGATGGCTGGAGGATGAGGCGAATCATGCGGCGGAGTTGGGGGTAGCGGCTCAGTATGCCGCGTGGGCCGCTCTATCGCAGGCAGGGCGAGAAAAACATCATCGAGGCGTGCTTTTTAAAGTCCCGCACAAGCTGGACATGACGCATCTGATTCCCGTCGAGACGCTGATTAACGGCGTGGCGCGGCTCGCGCTGCCGCGGCACGAATGGCGTCATCGCGAGGGATTTAAGTTGACCGATGCGGGGATGAGCCTGAACGCGGCGCTGGATCAGGCGAATTACTGCATCAAGTGCCACAACCAGGAAAAGGATTCGTGCTCGACCGGTCTGAAGGAGAAGACCGGCGAGTTCAAGAAAAGCTTTTTCGGCGTGACGCTGGCGGGCTGCCCTCTGGACGAGAAGATTTCAGAAATGAACCTGGTCAAACAGCGCGGTTTTTCGGTGGGCGCGCTGGCGATTACGGCCGTCGACAACCCGATGTGCGCGGGCACAGGGCATCGCATCTGCAACGACTGCATGAAGTCCTGCATTTTTCAGAAACAGGACCCCGTGGACATTCCGCAGGTGGAAACGCGGGCGCTCAAAGATGTTCTGGAACTGCCGTGGGGTTTCGAGATTTATAGTCTGCTGACGCGTTGGAATCCTCTGAATTTCGCGCGTCCTTTGCCGAAGGAAGATTCGGGATACAAGATTCTGGTGGTGGGGCTGGGGCCGGCGGGATTCACGCTGTCGCATCATCTGATGAACGACGGGCATACCGTGGCCGGTGTCGACGGGCTGAAGATTGAGCCTCTGCCGGCCGAGATCTCGGGCGTGACGCCGCATGGGGAACGGGCGCCGTTCCGTCCGATCCACGATGTGAATGAACTGTACGAATCGCTGGACGACCGCGTGATGGCGGGGTTCGGCGGAGTGGCCGAGTACGGCATCACGGTCCGCTGGAACAAGAATTTTCTCAAGATCATCCGGCTGTTGCTTGAAAGGCGCGAACAGTTCGGGATGTTCGGCGGTGTGCGCTTCGGGGGGACGATGACTGTCGAGAGCGCGTTCGAGCTGGGTTTCGATCACATCGCGCTGTGCGCGGGCGCGGGACGTCCGACGGTGATTCCGATGAAAAACGGGCTCGCGCGAGGCGTGCGGCAGGCGTCCGATTTTCTGATGGCGCTGCAACTCACGGGTGCGGCGAAGGAGAGCTCCGTTGCGAATTTGCAAGTGCGCATGCCGATCGTCGTGATCGGCGGCGGATTGACGGCGATCGACACGGCGACGGAATCGCTGGCGTATTACGTGGTGCAGGTGGAGAAGTTCCTGGCTCGATACGAGGCGCTGACGGCGGAAATCGGCGAGCGCGAGGTGCGGGAGAGCTGGACGGCCGAGGAAACGGAGACGGCGGAGGAGTTTATCACCCATGCCCGCGCGATTCGAGCGGAGCGCGCGGCGGCGGCCAGGGAAGGGCGCGAGCCGAAACTGGTACAGGTCCTGAATCAGTGGGGCGGAGTCACGCTGGCTTACAGGCGGCGATTGATCGACTCGCCCAGCTACACGCTGAATCATGAAGAGGTCGCGCTGGCGCTGGAAGAAGGGATTCGATTCGCGGAATCGCTAACGCCGGAAGAGGTCGAGGTCGATTCGTTCGGTCACGCGGCAGCGTTGATGCTGCGCAATGCGTCGGGCGAATTGGTGCGGATGCCGGCGCGGTCGATTCTGGTGGCGGCGGGAACGCAGCCCAACACGGTGCTGGGGCGAGAAGATCCGGACCATGTGTTTCTTGACGGCAAATGGTTCCGCGCGGTGGACGAAGAGGGGCAGACGGTGAAGCCCGAAAAAATCGCGAAGCCCGCGCAGGCGCGCGTGTTGATGTCGATTCGCGAGGACGGGAGGGGCATCAGCTTCTTCGGCGATCTGCATCCTTCGTTCGCGGGCAACGTGGTGAAGGCGATGGCGAGCGCGAAGCAGGGCTATCCGGTAGTGTCGAGACTGCTGGAGCGCAAGGCTCCGACGGGGCTGCTGCCGGCGGCGCTGCTGGGTTACTTGAACGAGGAACTGCGCGCGGTGGTTCACAGGGTGGAGCGATTGACGCCGACCATTGTCGAAGTGGTGGTCAAGGCGCCGATGGCGGCGCGCGCATTCCATCCGGGACAGTTTTATCGATTGCAGAATTACGAGACGCTGGCGTACAAGTGCGGAGGAACCACGCTCGCTATGGAAGGACTGGCGCTGACGGGCGCGAAGGTCGACCGGGAACAAGGATTGCTGTCGACCATCGTGCTGGAGATGGGTGGTTCGTCCGATTTATGCGCGCTGCTGCAGCCGGGCGAGCCGGTTATTCTGATGGGCCCGACGGGCACGCCGACCGAAACGCCGGCCAAGGAAACTGTTTTATTGATCGGCGGAGGGCTGGGCAATGCGGTGCTGTTTTCCATCGGGCAGGAGCTGCGCGCCAACGGGTCGCGGACGGTGTATTTCGCCGGATACAAAAAAATCATCGACCGCTACAAGGTGGAGGAGATCGAGAAAGCGGCGGACGTGGTGATCTGGTGCTGCGACGAAGCGCCGGGATTCACGCCGGGGCGGGTGCAGGACAAGGCGTTCGTCGGCAATATCGTCGAGGGGATCGCGGCGTACGGACGGGGCGATCTGGTCGATGCGATGTCGCCGGAGATTTCGCTGCATTCGGTGGACAGGCTGGTGGTCATCGGGTCCGATGCGATGATGGGCGCGGTGGCCAGGGCGCGGCACACCACGCTCGCGCCGTATCTTAAGCCCGATCACAAGGCGATCGGGAGCATTAACTCGCCGATGCAGTGCATGATGAAGGAAATTTGCGCGCAGTGCCTGCAACAGCACAAGGATCCGGTGACGGGCGAAGAAACGGTGGTGTTCTCGTGCTTCAATCAGGACCAGTCTCTGGATCTGGTGGATTGGTCGAACCTGCGGACGAGGCTGTCGCAAAACGGCGTGCAGGAAAAACTGACGAAGCAGTGGGTGGACCGGTGCCTGAAGCAGATCGGGGCGCGGGAGCTGGCGGTTATTTAGTGGCAATGTGGTGCAGGATGGCATCCTGCGCGCCGATTGCCAATCGGCGCTGGGCGGGTTACCAACCCGCCGCAGGCTGCCAGCCTGCACCACACGTTAATTCGCTTTCTGCCGGTCGATGTAGCGTCCGCGGGCCTTCATGATGGCTTCGTGCGCCGCGTGGACGTCGCGCCAGCCTTGCAGCTTGACGTTTTTTCCTTCGAGCTCCTTGTAGATCTCGAAGAAGTGCTCGATCTCGCGCAACTGGTGCCCCCGGACGTCGCCTATATTGTTGATTTCGTCGTACCTTGGATTGCGCATGGGCACGGCGAGCAGCTTGTAATCGGCCTCGGAGTTGTCCACCATGTCGAGAATGCCCACGGGACGAACCTCGATCATGCAGCCGGTGAAGCTGGGGTGGGTCATCAGGACCAGAATGTCAATGGGATCACCGTCGTCGGCGATGGTGCCGGGGACGAAGCCGTAATCGCCGGGGTAATGCATGGGCGAATAGAGGGCTCGGTCGAGGCGAAAGACGCCGAGTTCGATATCGTATTCACATTTATTGCTGCCGCCCTTGGCGATCTCGACGATCATGCGGACGGATTTGGGGGCGTAGGGGCCTGGGTCGATGTCGGAGAGGTTCAATTTTCGATTTTAGCATGGCGGGCGTCTTAGACTGCGGGTTGGAGAGGCGTGGTCATAGGTTGGCGACGGAATCCCCTGGCTCACGCCAGGGGTTATAACCCCGTCCCGTGAGGGCGGGGATTGGGCGAACAGGGCGCTGCTAAGGCATGACTGGCGAGAAATGGAGCCCTCCGACGGCTTCGTCGCCTACCCGCTTGGGATGAAAGGCGTCGTGGTGGGAGGGGGTGACAGCTATAGGGAACCTCGCTCGGACGTCGAATCCGCCATCCGTTTCCACATCGAAACCTTCGGCGACGAGGTTCTAGCGGACGGGTCGCCCGTGATCGAGGCGTTCATCGCGGAGACAACACTCTCGGCCTAATGAAGTTTCCCGTCGATGCTCCGAAAGGGAGAGTGATCGTGGCATTTCGGGCCATCGGATTCCAGGTGGTGCGGGAGGGCGAGCACATCGCTATGAGACGTCCGCGCGCGGATGGGGGTCCGATGTGTTGACGATGCCGAATCACCCAAAGATCAAGGCATCCGACCTTGCGAACGATTCTGACGCAGGCACGTATCGAGAGGGAAGCGTTTCTGCGGGCGTACGACGCCTCGTAGCGCTCTACCGCTATTGGTGGATGTAAACGGAGGAAGCGGTTGCTGTCCGGTTTCCCCTGTCACCAAGCCGCGCTTTCACGCCGGATCCAAATAGTAGCACTCCTGCACCAAGCAGGAGGGCGAAGGTGTCCGGCTCGGGAACCGTGGCTACCGACAAGTTGTCAAAGAAGGCCTCGTCCGATGTCGCACCCGTCTGAGAATAGAAAGCAACAAAATCAAGTGTTGTACCGGTCGGAGAGAAGGCGGCTCCTGAAAGAACTGGCGCGCCGTTGTAGAAGGCGCTGACTGTATCGTTGATGAAATTAACCTGCAGCATGTACTGATTCCAAACGCCGCGTGTGATATCCACCCCTGTGGGATGGTCCGTCCCCTCGACGAAGACATGCATCTGGCCGCTTGGGTCGATGTTGAAGTCAATGTTTCCCGGCGAGCCGTTGTACACCGTATCCAGCGCAGTCCAAAAAGACGGCGTTCCGGTGGCGGAAAAATCAGCGTCGATGCTGAAGTCAACGATTTGGCCAGCTAAGGCCGTCCCGAAGGGCGCGGAGAGAAGTCCTCCGTCGCCGCTGGACGCGGAAGGCAGAACTTCTACCGCCTGAGTCCCGCTCTCGACCATGGACGTCTCGACTACGGTCGATGAAGTTGAGCCGATAGCAGCCCAGCCCCCCTGGCCATTTAACGTGCCAGGACTAAAGGTAGGCGGCTCAAATCCTGTCTGGTAAATAGTGCCGCCTTGACCGGCGCCACTCGTGGCGAGCAGGGCGATCACACTGCAGAGTGTATTTCGCATAGACCCTCCTCCTCCTTTAGGACTTCTACTGTACCCCCCCCGGCTGGGTTGTCAAGGGAAAGCCGAGGGGAAAACCTACGTCGGTATACTGAATGTGGTGAAGATGTGGGACAGTATACGGAAACACTAGGTGTAGCGCCGGCGCCGCGAACTTTTGGTGGACCTGGCGGGTGGATGGAAGCTCAACGATCAGTTTGGGCCAGGGCCGCCTCAAGAACCGGCAGCAGCGGCGGGAGGTCTTCGGAAACGGTCGTCCAGACGATATCGAGATCTACGTCAAAGTATGCGTGGATCAAACGATTCCGCATCGAGATCATCTTTCCGCAAGGGATGTCCGGATATTGCAGGCGCATCTCGTCGCTCAGTTTCGAGGCAGCCTCTCCGAGGACCTCGAGGCAGCGAGTTAAGGCCATGGCCAACATCGGATCACTCGTCAGATCCTGCCGGTCCCGCCCTTTCGTCATCTTCAACGCGAGCGTGATGGCCTCCTGCATATGCCGCAGGCGAACGGCATCAGGGCTCGGCATAAACGGCCAAAGCATCCCGGACGACTTGTTCCCGAAAGTGACGGCTCAGATCCATGGGTGTCCTCAAATCGACCCGGCGGCCACCCAGCAACCGGCTTAGCTCGTTCTCGATGTCCGCCAGGCGAAAGAAACCGACATGCGCGCGCGGCTGGAACTCAACCAAGATGTCGATATCGCTGGATTCGGAAAAACGATCGGTAAGAACCGAGCCGAAGAGAGCGAGTTTCCGGATGCTGTTTCGCTGGCATAGCTCGGCGATTTTCGCCTCCGGGATTTCAACGCGTGCGACCGTCATGCTCTCTTCAGTATGGCTCATGCTTCCGGCTGTTGCCCCGTAGAGCCGGTCGTCATGGAAGGATTTGGTGGACCTGGACGGGTTCGAACCGTCGACCTCTTCCATGCCATGGAAGAAACCGTCTATTAGTTACCAACCTCCCTCATGATAACACGCGGTTTTAGCAAGTTCGATGTGGCCCAGAACCGGCCCGGTTAGACGGATCTGGCACCGAAGTGGCCCACGAACGGTAGTGGTCCGGCGACTTCCCGCGCGGGGTCAGGCAATTCCTCCTAAGACGTAAGAATCCTAATTCAGTCGTACTACTTCTTTAGTACTACTGCCGAGGTTGAAACGGGCTGGCGAAGTGAAGCTAAATTAAACGCGGCGCTCGTTCTGCGAGCAAACGTAGCATCACGTGGTCAATGGGGATTGTACAATCCTTCTGCTTAGCCGCGTTTACTGAATTACCGTCATAGCAGGCCTCTTTTTTGCGCCTTTTCGCCGCGCCTCCCGTCTAACTTAGCGGAGGCCTACGGTCGTGACGCTAAGTGAAGCCGCGCTTGTCGGATTGGATGCTAAAGACGTCAAACTTGTAAACGACGAGGTGAGCCGAGCCTGCGCACTCGCGCGCGGATTGATGCCGAACATCGACCTTCGCGAACTACAGGAAGAGTTGGTGGAGGAGGCTAAGCTTGCATACCTAAACGGCGCAAAGACAGGACCACTGATCTGGAAACGGCTTAAACAGTTTGTAATTGACCTATGCAATCGACACGTCCGCGAGGGCGTGCCATTAAAAGATGACTTTGCTCCGCCAGATGAGAGGAATACCGGCCGCAAGAGTGGACTGGAGCCTGAGCCTGTTCGCCTGGCCGGGCCGGAAGAGCGCTGGAACAAGCAATACATTCTAAATCGCGACTGGACCGAAGCAGCCATTAAGAAGTACCTCCCGGGGCCTGATTACACTGAACGGTCGCGGTTTAGGCGCGACCGCCCCGTGTGTTATTACAACAAGGCACGGGTCCTTGCAATAGAAGAGGAACACGACGGTCCGCCTCGCCTTCGGGCGCGCAGAGACCATCGACCGCCGCTCGGACTCGCCGATCTCCTGAAGCACTGCGCGTCGTTTCCCGTTGCCACAACCGAGCAGATCAAGCAGTGGTTAGACGAAGAACATTGCAATCTCGATTTCATGGTTCAGTATGA
>CAVVNE010000096.1:0-11731 GCA_963749245.1 Bryobacterales bacterium | reverse complement strand
GGGATCCGCACTCTGGCGCGCGCGCGGCGTACTGCGCGAAGCGCGCGAGCACGTCGCGGCGGGCGCATCGTACCGGTTCTCCGTCCGCCCAATCGTTCCCGTGATTCCCGCGGGCATGGTATCGCTCGGCGCGCCGGCGGTGTTCAACGACGCGGCGGTATTCGAAGGGCATCTTTACATTGCCGGGCCCGCGGGTTTGGCGAAATACGAGGGAGCCTCGGCCTCGGCGCGATATCGCGTAGGCGCGGAACTGCCGCCGGCGCCGCTGACGTCGCTAGCCGTCGGCGTGGCAGGCGATTCGCAGGCGCCTGAACTTTGGATCGGCACGTCGGGCGAGGGCCTGGTCGCTTTCGACGGCAGATCGTTCCGGCAGATCCGCGCGGACGACGCACGGCTGCGAAAGATCACGGCGATTCTGCCGGTCGACACGGGCCGCGTTTTGATCGGCACGGAGAAAGCCGGAGTGCTGGTCTATGACGGCCGGACGCTGGCGCCCTTCCATTCCTCCGTCGCTGATGTGCCGGTGACCGCGCTTGCCGGCAACGACGCCGACTTGTGGATCGGCACACTCGACCGGGGCCTGCTGCACTGGAGGGCGGGCGCGGTGGAGAGGCTCGACGACGCTCTGCCCGATCACCAGATTCTGTCGCTCGCGCTCGACGGCGAAACGCTTTGGGCGGGCACCGGCGTAGGAGTCGCGGAGATTCGCGGAGGAAAGCTCGCGCGCGTACTTGCTCCTGGATATTTCGCGCAGACGCTGCTCGCGTCGAACGACAAATTGTACATGGGGACTTTGGAAGAAGGTATGTTCGCCGTGCCTCTCGACGCGCATCCGGGCCGCCTGGCGCAGCTCGGCGCGGCCGGCGTCTGCCCCGGCTTGCTCGATCCGCAAAATCCTTTCGATCGACGGCGAGGTTTACGCGCTGGCCGAGGATTCCTTGTGGCATGGAGACGAGGCCGTGATCCGGCGGGAAGACGCGCTGCTGGCCGACCGCAACATCTCCGCGCTGAAGATGGATTCCGCCGGCCGCCTCTGGATCGGCTATTTTGACCGCGGGCTGCAAATTCTCGGCGCGAACGGCGAGCGCGGCGAGCATATCGAGGACGATCACCTGTTCTGCGTGAATCGCATCGCGCACGACACAGTGCGAGGCGTGTCCGCCGTAGCTACCGCAAATGGGCTGGTGATGTTTGACGCGGCCACGACGCGGCGGCGCGTGATCGGGCAGGCCGAGGGGCTGATCGCCAACCAGGTTACCGACGTGGTTCTCAGACCCGACGGCTCGACCATCGCCGCCACGCCCGCCGGCGTGAGTTTTATCGACGCCGCCGGCATCAGCAGCATTTACGCGTTTCAGGGGCTGGTGAACAATCATGTCTACGCGCTGGCCTCGGACGGCGCGCGCACGCTGGCTGGGACGCTGGGAGGATTGTCGATTCTGGACGGCCCCGCGGTGCGCGCCAGTTTCACCACCGCCAATTCGGCACTGAAACAGAACTGGATCACGGGCATCGTGAAAGTGGATAAAGATTTCTTTGTGGGCACGTACGGCGCGGGCGTTTTACGCATTACCGATAGAGGGATGTGGGAAACGTTCGAAGATATGCGCGGAATCATCGAGATCAACCCCAACGCCATGATCGCTACGCCCGGCGCGGTCTACGCGGGGACGCTCGACCGCGGCCTGGCGGTTTACAACATGGCGTCCGGCCGCTGGGGATTTTTTACCGCCGGGCTGCCTTCGCGCAACGTCACTGCATTGGAGGCCCGAGGCGGTGTGCTGTACATCGGCACGGATAACGGCCTGGTGAAGGCGCCGGAAAGCACGGTGAGTCAATGAAGTTCGCGATTTTTCTATCGGCGGCGTGTTTCGCCTGGGGCGACGCGGGCGTGCTGATTCCTTCGACGGCGAAGCAGCCCGACCCGAAGGTGTTGACGCTGGACGAAATGTCGATCGCGATCGTCATCGACAACGGGAACGCGAAGGTCAAGGTCCAGCAGATTTTCACCAATCACACCGGCGCGCCCATCGAAGGAAACTATGTGTTTGCGCTTCCGGGTCGCGCACTGATTTCCGATTTTGCCATTTGGGACGACGTGACGCGCATCCCCGGCGTGATTCTGGAACGAAAGCGCGCCGAGGAAGTTTATAATGACATCCGCGCGCAGGCGCTGGACCCGGGCCTGCTGCAGATGGGCGAGCGCGATGCCGACGAGGCGCGCCGCAGCGCGATTTTCAGCGCGCGCGTGGTGCCCATTCCGGCGTATGGGAGCAAGCGTCTGGAGCTGGAATATCAGGAGCGGCTGACGGTGGAGCAGGGCGAATCGATGTTCGCCGTTCCTCTGCGTCCCGACGTGTATCACGCGCAGACGGCGGGCAGGTTGTCGATCACGCTGGATGTCCAATCCTCGCACGCGATGAGCAATTTTCAGTTCGTCGGCAAGGCGTACGCCATGAAGACCACCGCGCGCGACGCGAAATCGGTGAAGGCGAGTTTCAGCGGCAAAGCCGTCGCTCTGACGGAGGATTTCGCGCTGAAGTATGCGCTTGACGCCCGGAAAGACGATCTCGAAGTGCTCGCGTACCGCGACGGAAACGATCCCGGATTCTTCGAAGCGTCGGCGTTGCTCGCGATGCCCACGGCCACCGCGCCGCTCGCGCCGCGCTCGATCGTCGCGCTGTTCGACACGTCGTTGTCCATGCAATGGGAGAAGTTGGAACGGGAGTTTCAGGCGCTCGAAGCTCTGCTGCGCTCCTTGAAACCGGCCGACGAATTCAACCTCATTATTTATAATGATAAGGTCTCGCCCTATTTACCGGCGCCGGTGGCGGTGTCTCCCGAGGCGATCGAAAGAGCATTGGACTTTCTGCGCGCGGCCCCACTGAGGGGCGGAACGGACGTGCAAGCGGCGCTAGAGGCGGCGCTCGCTCAGCCGATGGCGCATGATCCTTATGTGGTCCTGCTCGGCGATCTGGGCGCGACTCGCGGGATTCTGCAAAACGGCAAACTCGCCGAATGGTACGCTGCGAAATGGAAGCAGGCGGCGGAGGCAAAGCGTCCGCGCACGTACGTGTTCGCTGTGGGCGACGACGCGAATCTTGCCTCTGGCTCGCATGCTGGCGCGCAACAACGGCGTGATGGAATCGGTGCGCTCCACCGAACCCATTGATTTTAAGTTGAAGGCGTTCTTGTCGAAGGTCGGCCGGAAGCCGGTCGACAATCTGCGTCTGACCACTTCCGCCCCCACCAATTTCGATCTCATCTATCCGCTGGAAGAAAGCGTATTTCCCGGTTCGATGCAGACCTGGGTGGGCGAGTACAAGAGGCCCGCCGCGCAAGCGACGTTTACCGTCCAGCAGGCGCGCGCGGCGGTTTCGTTGCCCGACCAAAATACTGAACATGAATTTCTGCCGCGCGCCTGGGCCAAGGCTCGCGTGGATGCGCTGCTCGAAAAAATCGAGCGCGAGGGCGAGGATCGGGCGTCGATCGACGAAATCATCAGGCTGTCGCGCAGATACAAATTCGTTACGCCATACACGTCGTTTCTGGCCGCGCCGCGCGCACTGCTGCGGCCGCGGCTGATTCGTCCCGGCGATCCGGTGCTGCGCGTGAAAACCGACGAGTCGATCACATCGGTGGTCGCGATGTTTCCCTTCGGCACGGTGAAGAAGCTCCGCTATCTGAGCGGCGAAGACACGTGGCAGACGCGGTTTCTGGCGCCCAAGGATCTGGCCGACGGCACCTATCGTGTGCGGCTCCTGCTGCGCGACAAGCAGGGGCGCACTTACCGCGAATCGAAAACGTTCGTGATCGCGAGCCAGCCTCCGGTGGTGAAAGTGAAGCTCGACCGCACGCAATTCCATCGCGGAGAGGCCGTCAACCTGCGCGTCAGCGCGTCGGATACCACGCGCACCATCGTCGCCAGAATGCACGGCGCGGCTCCCGTGTATCTCAGGTGGAACGCGGAGATGGGATCGAACACGGGCCAGTTGCTGGTGCCCGCGACATTCGCGGCGGGGCGCTACAAAGTCACCGTGACGGCCGAGGATTTCGCGCACAATATCGGCAGCGGGGAGGTGGAGATTGAAATTCTTCCCTAACGTGAGAACGGCAGCGGCGGTGCTCGCGATCGGCGGATTCTTCGCGGCGCGGGCGGAGTTGACCAAGTGGGCCGAAGGCATCAACGCAGGGAATCGGATGGAGGCGGTCTTCTTCCGCAACGTCCTGCTGCCCAGCGGAATTATCTCTGTCCGCCGGCCGCCGAAGGAGACGCGTCCGGAACTGACCAAGCTCATCGGCGCCGCTCCGAATGACGCCGAGTTGTATTCGCTGCGCGCGCTCGAAGATGAACAGCAGCTCGATTTCACCGCCGCCGAAGCGGACTGGAAAAAGTATGCCGACGTGGCCGCGGACAAGGGCG
This sequence comes from Bryobacterales bacterium, assembly GCA_963749245.1. Classification (GTDB taxonomy): domain Bacteria; phylum Acidobacteriota; class Terriglobia; order Bryobacterales; family Bryobacteraceae; genus Palsa-187. The sequence continues at coordinate 7,308 of CAVVNE010000096.1, read as the reverse complement.
CGGCACGTCTGGCGCTCGCCGATTTCTACCACCGACGTCTGCGATCGCGCGACGAGTTCAACGTGCTGATCGCCGCGTCGTTCGAGCCTGCGCCGGCGACGGAAAAACTGTTCCCTCCATCGGAACAAAGGCCCTGGAAAACCTTTGACCGCTGCATCCGGCTGGTAGACGAAGCGAGGCTCGATCCGCTGCTGGCTATCGGGCAGTATTCGCAATGGATCGCGCGTTACCCCTCCGAAACCGGTCTCTACCGGAATTTCTTCGCGTTCACAATGGCGCATGAGCGATACGAGATCGCGGGCGACGTCGTTACGGCGTACAAGAAAGCCGTTCCGGGCGACGAGATTTTTCCCATCGAATCGGCCGCCGAAATCGTGGCTAAAACCACGTCGGCCGCGCGCGCTCTGGAAGTCTATGACCGGGGCTTCAAACCTCTGTGGCCGGATTCGCTGGTGAAGCATTATTTCGATCTGTTGAAGCAGTCGAATTCCCTGCGAGCGTATCTCGAAAAGGCTCGCGCGGCCGTGGTGGCGAATCCTACCGATCTCAACAGCGCGGCGCGCATTTTTCATTACTGGAAACAGCAGAACAACGCGGAAGCGGCGGAGCGCGCGCTGGCCGAGTTCCGCCAGCGCAAGGAGAGCAGGCGTTCGCCGTGGACCGCGGAGGAGCTGTCGACGCTGGCGCAGTTGTACGAATCGACGCACAACTACGATGGATCCGCCCGCCATTACTATGCGCTTTACGATCTGGCGCGCAACGACGACAAGACCGCGGCCGCGGCGCTGGCCGGCCTCGCCCGCCTGATGCTGTCGGCGCCGGAGCAGTCCATCCGGTTCGGATCGGGAAATCTAGCGCTGTATCGCGACGTCGCGACCATGGATCCTCATCCCGGTTTTTTGAACGGCGCGCTCTCCCTGCTGCTGAATACCAGCGATCCGGCCGGTCAATATAAACAGGAAGAGATGAACGCAGCCCCCTACTTCCGCCGTGCGAAGGCCGCGGAACTGGTGGCTTTGTTCGAATCGCGGTTTCCGAATGCGCCTGAGCGGCCGGAGCTGAGGGAGCGTGTCATCGAAGGCTATGCCGTCTACGGCGCCAGCGACGCGGTGATTCGCGCGGGGTTGAAATTTCTTTCCGATTTTCCGAATGCGTCGAACCGCACGGCGGTGGCGCTTTGTATCGCCGACGCGTATGCGCGAACCAATCAGCCCGCGCAGGAGTTCGCGCTGTACGATACGCTGCTGGCCGAGCTCGCCAAGCGCGCCGACGGAGTGCCGCTCGGCGAGCTGCCACCGCCGAAGCCCGCGCCGGCCGAGCAGCAGGGGAACAATGCGCCCGCTCCGCAGTACGATGCGCTTCGCTCCCCCGATTACGCGCGCGTGCTCGACCGCTACGTGGCGCGGCTGGTTTCGTTGAAGCGCACACGCGACGCGCTGGCGCTCTATCGCCGCGAGATCGACCGCAATCCCAACGACCCGGGGCTGTACGATACGCTTGCCGCGTTTCTCGAACAGAACGACATGGGCGCGGAAATTGAGGCCGTGTACAAGCGCGCCATTGCCCAGTTTCAGGACCATAGCTGGCAGCACAAACTGGCCCGCTGGTATCTGCGCCAGAAACGCCAGGCCGATGTCGCCCGCCTGACGCGCGACGTGGTGAGACTGTTTTCCGGCACCGAGCTCGACCAGTATTTTCGCGAAATCGTCAGCCCCGCGCAGCCTGTCGGCCCCGCGCTTTATCTGCAACTGAATCTCTACGCGCATCAGCGGTTCCCTCACTACCTGGCCTTCGCGCGCAATCTGTTGGCCGCTTATTCGAGCTCGCCCACCACTGACATGGCAGCCTACGACGCCATCCTGCGCCGCCACTGGTATGACGCCGAAGACCTGCGTATGCGCTTCTTCGAGCGTCTTTCCAGGTTGGGGCGTTTGGACGCCGAGCTCTCGGTCGTGCGCACGTCGAACCCCTCGGCCTACGCCGGCAAATGGGACGACGCGATGAATCAATCGCCCGCCGCCGTCCGATTGCTGGCCGAAGGAGAAGCCTGGCGTGGCCACTATGAAAACGCCGCGCCAATATTTCTCGCCCTCGAATCCAGCTTCCCCGCGGACCACGCGCTGGGCGCGCGCACCGCCGCCGTCTATCGCTCGCTCGGCACCATCGACCCCAAACTCACCGACACGGCAATAACCGTGGAGGAAAAACGGGCGGAGGCCGACCCTCGCGACCGGCAGACGTTCACGTCGATGGGCGAAATCGAAGCCGATCGCGGCCGATTCGACAAAGCCCGCGTCGCCTGGGACCACATTCCCGAAATCGATCCCGCCAAGCCCGGCGGATATCTGGAAGCGGCCACCGTTTTCTGGGATTACTATCGCTACGAGGATGCGCTGCGCTGGATCGACGAAGCTCGGAAACGTTTCAAACAGGATTCGCTGTTCGCGTACGAAGCCGGCGCTATCCACGAAAATCAACGCAATTACGACCGCGCGATTCGCGAGTACGCTAATGGCGCCATCGCGCAGCCGGGTTCGAACGCGGAGCTGCGATTACTGGCGCTGGCGCGCCGCCCCGCGCTGCGCCCGCAAATCGAACAGCTCACCGCAAGCCTGGTTTCCGCCCGCAATCCCGAGCCCGGCATGTTCCAGCTCCGCGTCGCCCTGCTAAGAAATCAAAATCGCCGGGACGACCTGGAACACTTCCTTCTGAACGCCGTTTCCCGCACCACTTCGCTCGAAGTGCTCGCGCGAATCGAGAACACCGCGCGCGTCGACGGGATGCCCAAGGCGCAGCAGGCGTCTATCGAGAAACAGATCGCTTTGATGACGGATCCGGTCGAAAAAATGCGGCTGCGCCTCGCGCTTGCTCGCTTCGAGGAAGGGCAAGGGCAGGCGGCGCAGGGCTCCGCCATCGTCGACGTGCTTTATCGCGAACACCCGACCATCCTGGGCGTCGTCCGCTCGGCGGTCGATTATCACTGGCGCAACAAGCATTCCAAGCGCGCGGTTGACATTCTCGAAGAAGCCTCCAGCCGCTCCTCGGCCGCTTATCGCGCGCCATTTCTCATCGAAGCGGCGCGCAAAGCGATCGATGCCGGCGATTACACGCGCGCCCGCATCATGGCCGGGTATCTCCAGATGATCGATCAGCCGTACCGGCCTGAATATGTCGCGCTGAAGGCGGATAGCTACGCGCGCCAGGGCGACGACCGGGGCCTACGCACATTCTACGAAACGACCATCCGCGCGGTCGCCGCCGCCACCGTGATTCCCGCCGAGCAGCGCACCGAGCAGATCGCGGCGATGCGCCGCGCGTTGATCCCTGTGCTGACGCACGTGAAGGATTATTCCGCGGCCGTCGATCAATACATCGAAATTCTGAATCGTTTCCCCGACGACGAGTTTCTGACCCGCGAAGCCGCGCTCTACGCGCAGCGGAACGGCGTCGCCAAGAAGCTTCACGATTACTACTCCAAGACCGCCGCCGATTCGCCGAAGGATTTTCGTTGGCCGATGGTCCTGGCGCGCATCGAAACGCAGATGGAGGATTTTCCGTCGGCCATCGCGTCCTACACGCGCGCCGCCGTGGTGCGCCCGGATCGCGTCGACCTGATCAAGGAGCGCCTGAATCTGGAGGAGCGCCTGCTTCGTTTCGAGGATGCCGCCGTCAGCGCGCAGAAGCTCTACGACCTGACGTATCGTAATCCCTCTTGGATGGAAAAGCTGGCCGAGCTGCGCTCCCGCCAGGGACGCACCGCCGACGCCGTCGCTGCCTTGAACAAAGCGTGGATCGACGGCCGCTCCGATAGCGCCACGAATTATCTGACCGTGGCGCAAAAACTGGAAAGTTGGGCGATTCTGCCCGAAGCCCGCAAATTTGCCGACGAAGCGCTGAAACGCGCCCCCGAAGATTCGATAAAGATCTGGGCCCGCATCGTCGCCCGCCAGCAGCAGTATGAAACGGTTTTCGCGAAACTCCCCACGTTGAAATCCGCCACCGCGACGCAAGTGGCGCAAACCGTGGCCGCAGTGGCCGCGAACTACTCACCCGCCGACAAAGCAAAATTCGCTGCATCGATCGAAAAGCAGCCGCTCCGCATCGCGATGGCCGAAACCGCCGGCCTTATCGATCTTGAATTGAAGTGGCGGCTCGCGGCGGCCATGGCCCGGCCGGGAACCCCCGCGGCGAATCAATCCATCGAACGCATTGTCGCGGTCGAAAAAAGCCGGCTGCGCTTCGACGAATTGGGCGCCGAGCTCGAAGCCTACGACCGCGTTCTGCCGCCGCAAAATAATCAGCGTCACGAAGTGGATGAAGAGGAGTGCTATCGCTCGAGCGGGAACACCGCGGCTGAAATGCGCGTTCTGAAGCGTCTCTTCGACCGTCACGAAGCCGGCGGCCCTCTGCTCGAACGCTATACCCAGTTGTTGATCGCGCAGCCGACGAGACTCGCCGCCGCCATCGCCGCCGTCCCCGACCCGCCCACTGTCAATGCGATGCTGAACTACGTCCTGCAACACGCCGGCAGCGCGGTCTCTCAGCAGGTTATCGCCGCGCGCGGCCAGAAGAAGGGCCCGCTTTGGACCAAGGCGTACACCTCGCTCACCGGCCTTTATTTCACGAGCGCAGCGGCGCCCGTGAAAACCGCCTTCACCACGATTCTGGGCCCCATGACCGTCGGCGCGCGCATTGCCAAGCCCACAGATCGCGACCAGCAGCTCGCCGGCGACGACTGGTTTTACTACGGCGGACGCTACGGCGAATATCTCGGCGCGATCAAGCAGGCGGGCGCGGAAGACTATCTGCCGGCGATGGTCGAAGCCACGCCCGGCCGCTCCGAGGCGTACTTCATCCTCGCCGAAGATTCCGGTTCCGCCGCCGATTATCGGTACGCGCTGGAATTGAATCCCGCGCGCGCCGACGTGCACGATCGCCTGGCCGTCATGGCCGCCAAACAAGGCCGCTCCGCCGACGCCGTCCGCGAGTGGAAACTCGCCCTCGCGGCGTTCTCACAAATGATGGACCGCTCGCGGGTTCCGCAAAAGTTCTGGCCGGATTTGAGCGACACCCTGCGGCACATCGGCGAGGCGCACCAGCTTCCGGCCCTCCACGACGATATCGAAAAAATCCTGCGCACGTACATCCGCCGCAACGGCTCGTTTCAGATCGAAGGAATTTTGGAAAGCGCGCTCATCGCCTCAGGCGACCCCGCTGCCGGCCTCAACTGGATCGCCGGGCTCTCCCGCGCCGCCGCCGATCCCGTGCAGTTCCTCGACGCGATCATCGATCGGCCCTGGGTTCCCGATGCGTACAAAAACATTCTGTATCGCCAACTCGTCGACAACGCCCAGACGCGTGTCTCGCAGACTTTCGGTGAACAGCAAACCAATGCACAGAACCTGCTCTGGACCTCGGAGACGCGCTGGGTGTCCTTCCTGCTCACCCGCCGCGATAACTCCTCCTTCCAAACGGCCGCCACGCTGCTGGCCGAGGCGCGAAAGCAGAAAATTCGCGAAGCCGAGGTGGTGGAGCTGGAAGTCCGGCTCGCCGCGCGCACCGGGTCGCTCGCCGCGCAACTGGCGAGATATCAGGATCCGCTTCCGCTCGATCAATTGCGCAACGCGGCCAATACTCTGGCCGAGGAAAACGACACCGTCTCCTCGCGCCGCGTTCTGGAGTTCGTTTACACCAGTCAGATGAAGGCCGGGAATCTCGACCAGGCGACCTTCCTCGGTCTGGCCGAAGTGAAGCTGCAAGATGGGGACACAGCGGCTGCCATGGCTCTCCTCCGCCGCATGGTTCTCATCTCCGGTGAGCCGTTCACGGGGCTCGATCCGGCGGCCGCGCTGCTCGAGCGGACTCGTCATCCGGCCGAGGCCTCCGAATTCCTCGCGACGCTCGTCAAAGCCGAACCCTGGAATCAGGACGCTAGCCGCCGGTTGGCCGAAGCGCAGGGAACCGCGCCAAGAACCACCAATCCGTGGGACACTCTGCCCGCCGCCGCGCCCGCGAAAGAGAAGGCTCTGCTCGCCATCATCGCCGCCGACCCGCGCCCCACCGCGCCGCGCCTGCTGCTGTTCCATACGGCGATGGAGAATCACCACGACTCGCTCGCCGTCGCCGTGGCGCGCCAGTTGCTGCCGCAGTTTTTCCACGAGGACGGCGACTACACCGAATGGGTCGCGAGAAGTTTCCTGCCCGGTTTCGACAACGCGGAGCGATTGTCCGTCGCGCGCGGCATGGCCGACGCGCAGCAGCGCCTGGGCGATCCGCGGGCGGCGTTTCTCTACGCGAATATCGCGCAGTTCATCGATCACTCGGACGTCAATCGACGGCTCGTGGATGCGCTGCGCGCGCAGCTCGACGCCGACGCGAAGAACGAGGCCCGCCGTCCCATGATCAACGAGGGCGTCGAACAGGATCGTCTGGTTCGTCCGAAAGCAGGTGTGCAATGAAGCGGAGGCTCTTGATTTTTTCTCCTGTCGCGGCCGCGCTCGCGGCGATGATGTTCTGGGCGCTGGCGCAGCCCGCGCCGCAGACCCTGTCGAGCCTGTTCCCCGCGGGCGCGCTGCTCTATCTCGAAGCGAAGGATTTCGGCGCGCTGCTCGCCGACTGGAACGGGTCGGCCGAAAAGCGCGACTGGCTCGCCAGCGCGAATTACGAAGGATTTTCGCGCTCGGAGCTATTCCTGAAGCTGGGCGACGCACAGACGCAGTTCGCCACGGCGGCCGGCGTGCCGCCCGACTACGCGCTGCTCACTGCCATCGCGGGATCGGACTCCGCCGTCGGCATGTACGATATCGGCAAGCTGGAATTTCTCTACGTTGCGCACATTCCTTCGGCGCGCGCGATGAACACGTCGCTGTGGAAGTTGCGCGGGTCGTATCAGACGCGGCACGCCGGCAACGCGAATTATTTTGTGAAGGAAGATAAAGCCTCCCATCGCGTCGCCGCCTTCGCCTATACCGGCGATACTCTGCTCCTTGCCACGAAGGAGGATCTCATCGCCGGCTCGCTGCGCCTGCTGGCCCGCGAAGCTCTGCCGTCCGTCGCGTCGGAGAAATGGTTCACTGACTCCATCCAGGCGGCCGCTTCCGGCCCCGCCGATTTGCGGCTCGTTTATAACATGTCGAGCCTCGCCCGCACTTACCAGTTCCGTTCGCATTGGGTGCAGAGCAATGTGCCGGAGCTGCGTCAATTCTCCTCCGGCCTCGCCGATCTGGAACACGCCCGCGGCGAGATGCGCGAACGACGGGTGCTTCTCCGCGCGTCACCCGCCGCGCCTGTCAACAACGAAAGCGCTGC
>CAVVNE010000095.1:0-12919 GCA_963749245.1 Bryobacterales bacterium | reverse complement strand
CGCCTTGATCAGTTTAACGGCCTGCTCGGGGGTAAAGGCAGCGTTGCCTGGAGGCTTTCGGACGTTCTCCGGTGAAATCTGCGGAATGAGCCGTGGGATTGAAAGCCTGTCCGATTCTCCCGAGACTATGACCACTACTGTCTTACCCACCCTCTATCCTCCAAATCCCTTGCTCTCGTAAAACTCGCCGAGACCAAATCCAGACTCTACGAGGGCTTTACGAACAGCCGTGGGATTCGGCTCCCGTTCGACTTCCGTACCCTGATTCCCACGGCGTACGATGCATATCGCCTCCGGCGCGTCGAGAAAGTTGAGCAAAAGAGGAGTGGGTGGTGATGATGATCTGAATCCTGTCTTTGGCCAATAGCACATAGCGGGCGAAGGCTTCAAGCGCGTTCGGGTGTACATAGTTTTCCGGTTCCTCAAGACCGATCAGGGTTATGTCGTCTTCCCCGAGTAGCGCGGTCATCAAGGCAAGCATTCGAAGCGTCCCGCTGGAGGCCTGGAGTTGGTGAACTGGGTAGTTGAGCCCGGCCTCGCTTTGCACGAAGTAAATCCGGCCGTCGGAGTCCTGCTGCCGCAGTTCGATCCGTTCCGGAAGCCCAAGGACATCGTTGGTGGCGGATACGATTCGTTCAAAGATTTCCTGGTTAGCTTCCCTGATCGCAAAGAGGCGGCCAGCAAGATTACGGCCGATTGAGTCCAGGCGCGGACCTTCCTCCTCGTCTGGAAACGTCGCCCGTCTCAGGAACGCGGGACTCGGATCGAAAAACCCCCATCGATTAACAGATTCAAGGACGGGACGTCCCTGAAACGATTCATCGACAGATGCGGCGGACAGCGCGCATCCTGTCGGCTGCGGAAGCGAGAGCTTCACCTCCTCTTTGGTCCCGTTGAGACAAGCGGCCATGCCTGTTCTCGATCGAACTTTCCTTTCTGTTAGAGCTGTTTATTGTCAGCAAGAATCCTTCCACACTCCTATAATCCTGCTCACGATTGGGCTTTTCGGCCCGTCCATAGCTATGCGACCGGGAAGAACGGCAATGGCGTCCCGGCACATTCGAGGATAAAAGAAAAATATGCCGGCCGACGCGTGGGCTGTACCTCTTGCAGTTGGCGAGTGCTCCTATCCGGTACGACGGGACCCGAGGGCAGTAGCTGGCAAATTCCAGGAACCCCAATTACGGGGCGATATGGCTGGCAGGGTTCAGGGCGCATAGACGATACGTTACTGGTCCGCGACGCGCAGCGTGGCAATCGCGCTGCTTTCGAGGAGCTGGTGCGGCACTACGACCAGGCGGTGCTTCGGCTTGCCGATTGATTTCCGACGCGCGGGTGCTCGATGTGGTGACGTACAACGAGGCGGCGGAACTGGCTTACAACGGCGCGAAGGTGCTGCATCCAAGAACGCTGGCGCCACTGGTGGAACGGGAAATCCCGGTGTGGAGCAAGAACAGCTTCGCGCCGGGCAAGCCGGGCACGAAGATCGTACCGAGCACGGCGATGGCGGATGCGGCGAGGGGTCCGCACGCGGTGACGTCGATGGCCGACGTGGTGCTGGTGTCGATTGAGCCGGCCAATTCGGTGCTGAGCGGCACCAAGGTGATGGCGCGGGCGCTGGAGGCGCTGGACCGGGCGAACGTGGAGATTCTGGCGATCACCAGCTCCAGTTATCGGCAGACATTTTGCTTCCTAGTCCGTCAAAGTGAATTAGGGAGAGTGATGGAGCATCTGGAAGAGAGCCTGTCACTGGAGCTGGCGCATGGATATTTGAAGCCTTTCGAGGTGGACAAGGACGTCGGGCTGATCGCGGTGGTGGGCGAAGGAATGCGGGGGACTCCGGGGTTGGCGGGGAGAATTTTCACTGCAATTTCAAAGCGCTCGATCAACATTATCGCGATTGCGCAGGGGTCGAGCGAGCTGACCATCGCCATTGTGGTGCGCAGGGAGGGGTTGGAGAGCGCGGTGAAGGCGATTCATTCGGAGTGCGGGTTGGGCGCCGGTTGAGCGCAGGCGGCTGGCGAAAGTGTCTGCCCCACCTGGGGTAGTGTCCTTATAGATGATTGAATCGAATCTGAGCGATCACGTGTGGACGATTACTGGATTGCTCGCATAATCCGAATCTTACGGCCTCAAGTTCCGTTTGCATCCTGCCGACAGATAGAATAGTATCTGTGTGGGACGCAGATCTTATGGCACTCGAAAAGGAACTCCAAACCTACAAGACGAAACTGCCAGAGCTTCTTGCCAATGAAGGAGAAGGAAAATACGCCCTGATTCATGGCGATGACCTCGTGGACGTATTTGGAACATACGAAGACGCAATTAGAGAAGGGTATGCGAAATTTAATCTGACGCCCTTCCTCGTAAAGCAGATCCAAACGATGGAGCACGTTCAATTTGTTTCCCGGCTGCTTCCGTGCCATATTTCACCCGCCAAGTAGCACCGAACGGCGGCCTACTCGTTATCGCGTTAATCGGCGTCAGCCAAGCGCGGCGGACTGCGCTTGTGCAAGCAGCACAGACAGTTCCAAGCCAGGTACAGGTGCAAGCGATGATCGATACCGGCGCTAGTTGTTGCTGCATCGATCCATCAGTCATTACGCAGTTGGCACTGAGCCCGACCGGGAGTTCTTCAGTAAACACCCCCACAACTGGGAGCACGCCCGCCATTGCGGATCAGTACGATGTGAGCGTCACGATTCCTTCTACGCAGAATATGGCACCCCTGTTTCATCACACGATCCCAGTGCTCTGTGTGGAATTATTGCAAGCGCAAGGATTTCACATGCTCATCGGAAGGGACATCCTCCAGGGGTGCCTATTCTCCTATAACGGCAGAGCCGGACTTTTTACGCTTGCATTCTAACCGCAACGCACGTATTTAGGACGCTGCCCGCTTGGCTTGGTAGTGCGCTAAATCTCACACAGATTTAGCGCACTACCCTTGGCTTGCAGGTAGCCCGATGCTGGTATACTTGTAAATTAAGGCGCGTCCGTCCTCACGGTAGTCAGGAGTTTTCACCTTTTATGTTTGATCTGTTTCGCAGCCGCCAGAAGGCTGTGCGCTACATGCTTATCGGGCTGCTTTCGGTAGTGGCCTTATCGATGGTCACCTACTTGATTCCCGGGTTTGGCAGCACGGGACAAAGCTCGAATGCCGAACAAGGAACCATCGCCGAAATCGGCAATACCAAGCTGACCGCGCAGGAGGTGGTGCTGGCGATGCAGCGCATCATGCAAAGCGGCCAACTGCCGGCGGAGATGATCGACGTGTACACGCCGCAGATCGTGGATGAGATGGTGCAGCAGCGCGCGATCGCTTACGAGTTCGGACGCCAGGGCCTGCAAGTGACGGACGACGAAGTGCTGGTGGGCCTGGAGACGGTGAGCCCGCAGTACTTCAAAGACGGCGCGTTGATCGCCAAGGACGAGTACGAGCAGAAGCTAGCCGCGCAGGGCATGACGTTGCAGGACGTGGTGGACGATATGCGGCGCCAGAGGATGCTGGTGAAGGTGAAAAACATTGTGTACGCCAGCGTCCTGGTGACGGACAAGGAAGTCGAGGATGAATACAAGCGGGAGAAGGAGCGGGCGACCATCAAGTACATCGCGTTTCCTCCGGCCAAGTTCCGCGACCAGGTGACGGTGACGGCGGCGGATCTGCATGCGATGTTCGAGGGACATCACGCGGAATATTTCACGCCGGAGAAGCGGTCGTTCCAGGTGCTGATTGCCGATCAGGCGAAGATGGAGCAGTCGATGACCATCTCCGATGCGGACCTGCGGGCCGTTTATAACGCGTCGATGGACAATTTCCGCATGCCGGAACGGGTGAAGGCGGCGCACATCCTGATCAAGACACAGGGCAAGTCCGACGCGGAGAAGAAGCAGGCGCTGGCCAAGGCGGAGGACATCCTGAAGCAGTTGAAGGCGGGGGCGGACTTCGCAAAACTGGCGGAGAAGAATTCAGACGACACCTCGAATGCGCCGAAGGGCGGGGATCTGGGGTGGTTCGTGCGCGGGCAGATGGTGCAGGAGTTCGATAAGGCCGTGTTCGCGATGAAGCCCGGCGAATTGAGCAGCATTGTGACGACCGAGTTCGGGTATCACATTATCAAGCTGGAAGCGAAAGAGCCGGCGCGGGTGAAGCCATTTGAGGAAGTGAAGGCGGACCTGGCGACGGAGTTGAAGAAGCAGCGCATCACGGAGAAGATGCAGACGACGGCGGACCAGGTGCACGACGCGCTGGCGAAGTCGCCCGGCTCGGCGGCGGAGATCGCGAAGAAATTCGGAGTGGATCTGGTGACCGTGACCGACTCTCCGGCGGGGTCGCCTGTGCCGACGCTGGGTGCGGTACCGGAGATCGACAATGCGCTGGCGCAGATGAAGGTGAACGATGTGACGCCGGTGCTGACCTTACCGGCGAATCGCCTGGTGGTGGCGGTGTTGAAGGAAAAGACGGCGGCGCGTCCGGCGACCTTCGATGAAGTGGAAGACAAGGTAAAGGACCGCATGATTACGGATCGGGCGACAGCGCTGGCGCACACCAAGGCGCGGGATGCGGCGGTGAAGCTGCGCGGCGGCGAGGATATCGAAAAAGTGGCCAAAAGCATGAAGCTGGAGGCAAATTCCCCGGCGCAATTCGGCCCCGCCGATTCCGTGGAGGGGCTGGGCCAGGCGGCTTACGTGAAGGATGCGTTCACGCACGGAGTGGGCGCGGCGATCGGGCCGATCGACATCATGGGCCGGGATGTGGTCTACGAAGTGACCGCAAGAACGCCCGCGGACATGACGGCGTTCGCGGCGGAGAAAGAAAACATTCGCGGCACGATCCGTCAGCAGAAGGCCAACGAGCGCCTGAACCTGTTCATGGATAGCGTGACGACGAAGCTCGCGGCGGAAGGCAAACTGAAGGTCAATCACGATCTGGTGTTGAAGCTGGCGCAGGCGCTGAAGCGCTCGTAATGTTCGGCGCGATACTCGACGTTTGGCGAAGTCTGACCGACCCGGAGCGACTGATCCATCTGTTGACGCAGGTGCTCACCGGCTGGTTGAGCTACGCCTTGCTGGCGGGCGTGGTGTTCGCCGAGACAGGGCTGCTAGTGGGGCTTTTTCTGCCCGGCGATTCGTTGTTGTTTACAGTGGGCGTAGTGGCCGGCGCGGGCGACCTGGACATTCTGAAAATCTGCGCGCTGCTGACGGCGGTTTCAATTCTGGGCGATCAAAGCGGGTACTTTCTTGGGTATCGGACGGGGCCGAAGATTTTCTCGCGGCCGGATTCGCGATTGTTCAAGCAGGAGTACGTCCGGCGCACGCAGGCTTTCTACGAAAAACACGGCGGGAAAACGCTGGTGTACGCCAAGTTCGTGCCGATTGTGCGCACCTTCGCGCCGTTCATGGCCGGGGTGGGCCAAATGCGCTACGCGCGATTCCTTTCGTTTAATATTTTTGGCGGGCTGGGCTGGGTGCTCTCGGCGACGCTGGCCGGATATTACCTGGGCGGCATACCGGTGGTCCGGCACAACTTCGAAAAGGTGGTCATCGGAATTGTGCTGGTCAGCGTATTGCCGATGGCGATCCACTATCTGCGGTCGCGCAGAGAATCAGCGTAGTTTTTTGAGCGCGGCCTGTACGACCGCGTCGCGCTGCATTTCAATTTCATCGCCCTTGGCGACGCCGAATTTCAAGCTGACGATTTCCTGTTTCAGGCGGCTCTGAATCCAGGCGCGGTCCTTTAGAAAATCGCTGACGGGCGGCTGGATCCGGTTGGCGGAGAGGAAAACGCGCAACTCGTCGAGAAGCTCGGGGGTGACGTCGAAATCGGGGGCGATGTCGTGTTTTTGCAGGTATTCGGTGCCAAAGGTGGTGAGGGCGCCGCTGGCATCGAGAACCATTTCGAGGCGGGTTAACTGAACGGGCTGGATGGTCACGTCCGGTTGAATTCCGCCACCGCCGCGCACCTCGCGGCCGGCATCGGTGTGAAACGATCCGGGCAATGCGATGGCCTTCGAATCGAGCTGGCCGAAAGCGAGAGGCTTCTGGATGGAGCGGCCGCTGGGCGTGTAATAAAACGCCGTGGTCAAGGCGAGCCCGGTATTGCTCGAAAGGGTATAGACGCGCTGTACGAGCCCTTTGCCGTAACTGGGTTCGCCAAGGATGGTGGCGCGGTCGTGATCCTGCAAGGCGCCGGAGAAAATTTCCGAGGCGCTGGCGCTTTTTTCGTCGATCAGGACGGCAACGGGAAATTTGTAAGGCCGGGCGAGTTTCGGCACGCGGACTTCTTCGGTTTTCGCGCTACGGCCCTTGACACTGAAGACGAGCTGGTCGGGATTGAGGAATAGCGACGCGGTTTCGAGCGCCGCCTGTACGGCTCCACCGGGATTGTCGCGGAGATCGATGACCAGGCCGTTGAGATTTTCCCCGCCCAGCGATTCGATTTTTTCGCGCGCGAGCTTGCCGGTGGCTTCGTCGAAACTCGCTATGCGAATGTAGCCCATTTTGGGCCCCAGAAGGAAGGCGCGATCGATGCTGGGAGTATCGACCAGCTCCGGTTTCAAGGTGAAGCGCAGAATACGGGCGTCGCCCGGGCGGCGGACGTAAAGCTGCGCTTCTTTCTGACGCGCGACGGTGAGCAGTTGGACCAACTGGTCGAATTCCAGACGCGCCAGCTCATAGCCGTTGATGGCCAGGATTTCATCGCCGGCGGTGAGGCCGGATTTCGCGGACGGCGTTCCTTCCATGGTCTGCAGCACGATCACGCGTCCGGGCAGCACGCTGACAATCGATCCGAAGCCTTTGCTCTCGCTGCTCTGCATCTGCTTCAACTGCTCGAATTGGCCGGGGTCGAAGAAAATCGAATGCGGATCGAGGGTCTTCAACATGCCGGGGATGGCGCCTTCATAAAACGCCTGATCGGGCGAGACCGGATCGGCGGCTTCGCGGTCGGCGATGCTGAACACGTCGACCAATTTTTTCAGATCGCGCGCGAGTTGCTCGGCGGGGTCGCTCTGGGGCGGTGCGGCGAGAAAGAGGAGGAATGCAAAGATGGGCATGAGTTCAACGGGTGTAACGGAGCGAGCGCCGTGCCTGGTGACGCTCCAGGGCGAGTTCGATCAGGCGGTCGATCAACTCGGGATAGGGAAGACCGCTCGCTTCCCACATTTTCGGATACATGCTGATGGAAGTGAATCCGGGAATAGTGTTGATCTCGTTGATGAAGAACTTTCCTGTCGCGGATTCGAGGAGAAAGTCGACGCGGGCCATGCCTTCGCAGCCAACGGTTTTATAGCAGGCGACGGCGAGACGCTGAACTTCGCGCGTCTGGTCCGGGGTGAGGTCGGCGGGAACGACGGTTTGCGCTTTGTTGAGAAGATACTTGTCGTCGTAGTCGTAAAACTCCAGGGAGGGTAGAATTTCGCAGGGGACGGAGGCCTTCGGCTGCTGGTTGCCAAGCACGGAGCACTCGAACTCGCGGCCGGCGATGCCGCGCTCGACGATGACTTTGCGGTCGAATTGCGAAGCGAACTGAATTGCTGCCGCCAGGTCGCCGGCCGATTTTACTTTTGTAATTCCGACTGAGGAGCCGAGGTTCGCGGGTTTCACGAACATCGGATAGCCGAACAACGGCGAGACCGTTTCCCCCGCAACGAAATAATCGACCACGGGGAGGCCGCTGGCGGCGCAGAGCTTCTTCTGCACCTCCTTGTCCATGGATAGGGAGGATGCCAGAACGCCTGCGCCGACGTAGGGGAGGTCGGCCAGTTCGAGCAGCCCTTGCACGGTGCCGTCCTCGCCGAAGGTGCCGTGCAGAACGGGGAACACGACGTCGATATCGGGATTGCCGCCTGGTTCCGGCGAAATCGGGCGCGGCTGCCAGCGGCCTTCCTTGGAGATGAGTATCCGATGGATTTCGTACTTGGCGGGGTCCATCGCTTTCATGATCGACTCGGCGGAGTTGAGAGACACTTCGTGCTCGCCGCTTCTGCCGCCATAGAGAACCGCTACTCGCAATTTCGTCACAATATTCTTTGTCCCATCGCCGACATTACCAGTTCGACGCCTAATAACGCCGTTCGGTTCACTTCATCGATCACCGGATTCACTTCCACGATTTCCATGGACGTCATGAGGCCGCTATCGCAGATGGTTTCCATGGCCAGATGGGCCTCGCGATAAGTCATGCCGCCGCGCACGGGCGTACCGACGCCGGGAGCTTCGCGCGGGTCCACCGCATCCATGTCGAAGGACAGATGAAAGCCGGCGGTGTTTTCCGAAACGCGATCGATCGCCTCGCGGATGACGCTGCGCAGGCCTCGTTCGTCCAAATCGCGCATAGTGTAGGCGTGAACGCCCGCCGCGCGAACCAACTGGCGTTCGGCGTCGTCCACGCTGCGCAGGCCGATGATCGCCACATCGGCCGGCTCGATTTTCGGCGCGTATCCCGCCAGACGCGTCAGCTCCGGGGGGCCGAGGCCGATGCAACAGGCCAGAGGCATGCCGTGGATGTTGCCGCTGGGGCTCGATTCGGGTGTGTTCATGTCGGCATGCGCGTCGATCCAGATCAAGCCGAGCTTCCTACCCGACTTCCTGAAGTAATTCGACATGCCGGCGATGGTTCCGATGGCGATGGAATGGTCGCCGCCCAGGACCAGGGGCACCTTCGACTGGTCGGCTGCGTGCTCCACCATCTCCATCAAACGCGTGCAGGTGTGCGCGATCTGCGGCAGGTAGCGGGCGCGCACATGACCGACCGGGGAGGTTTCCGGCTGATCGACCAGGACGTTGCCCAGGTCCTCAACTTCGTAGCCGAGGGAGGCGAGCTTCTCATTGAGGTTTGCGAGGCGGAGGGCAGAGGGACCCATATCGACGCCGCGGCGTCCTGCGCCGAGGTCCATGGGGGCGCCGATGATGGCGATGTGAGATTGTTTCATTAACTAAGCCTGCTGAAAGCAGGCTGCAGGCTGGCAGCCTGCCCCACAAAAGATGACGTGCGCTTCAGCAAGAATATGGTCTTTATATCTGGATTTCAGGGCTCGTTTGACGCCCAAGTCAACCCTTCGCCCGAGTAGATCCGATAGCTCATTTGTCATTCCGATAAGATCGAACAGACTCGGGCGCGCGCCTGGGAAATAGTCAACAAGAAGATCGATGTCGCTGTCTGGACGCATCTCTCCCCGCGCCGCAGAACCAAAAAGCGACAGCTCGCGAACGTTGTGGCGGCGGCAAATCTCGGAGATTTCCGCTTCTGGAAGGACTACTCCGGGCGCGATCGTCATATCTCTATTATCGCGTCTCGGACCTCACTACGGTCTGGTTCGATACAACATACGCGGGAACGCGATGGTTTCGCGGATGTGCTCCAGGCCGCACATCCAGGCGACGAAGCGCTCAACGCCCATGCCGAATCCGGCGTGAGGGACGCTGCCGTAGCGCCGCAGGTCGAGATACCAGTTGAATGCCTCTTCCGGCAGGTTGTGTTCATGAAGACGCTGCTTCAACAGTTCCAGCGAATGAATGCGCTGGCCGCCGCCGATGATTTCGCCGAATCCTTCAGGAGCGATGAAGTCGACGCCCAGGGCGACTTCGGGGCGGTCGTCGGCGGGCTGGAAGTAAAAGGCTTTTACAGAGGTGGGATAGCGGTCGACCATGACCGGACGGTCGAGGTCTTCTGTCAGCAGAGTCTCGTCGGTGTTGCCGAAATCGCCCCCCCAGACGATTTCGCTGCCTTTGGCCTGGAGCTTCACCACCGCTTCGTCGTAGCTCATGCGATGGAACGGAGTTTTTATTGCTTCCAGTTTCGTCGCGTCGCGCTCCAGCACTTTTAGCTCTTCCCGGCGGTGCTCCAGCACGCGAGTGACAACGAACGTCACCAGTTCTTCGCCGACGCGCTTCACGTCTTCAAGCGTCGCGTACGACATTTCGGGCTCGACCATCCAGAACTCGGTCAGATGGCGGCGGGTTTTGGATTTTTCCGCGCGAAAGGTGGGGCCGAAACAGTACGTCTTGCCGAAGGCGGCGCTGGTGGCTTCGTTATAAAGCTGGCCGGACTGGGTGAGATAAACTTTTTCGTCTTCGAAATAATCGACTTCAAAGAGCGTAGACGTGCCTTCGCAGGCGGCGGGGGTGAAGATAGGCGTGTCGACCAGCACGAAGCCGTGCAAATCGAAATAATCGCGGATGCCTTTGATCACTTCATGGCGCACGCGGATCGCGGCGTGCTGGCGGCGGCTGCGCAGCCACAGATGGCGGTGATCCATCAGAAAATCGACGCCGTGATCCTTTGGCGTGATGGGGTAGGGCGTCTCCTCCGGAACGCGCTGCACGATATCCGCGCCTTCCACGTCGAGCTCGTACCCGCCGGGCGCGCGCGACTCTTCGCGAACCTTGCCGCGAATCACCAGCGACGATTCCTGGGTCAGGTTCTTCAGCGATTCGAACAGATCCTCCGGCAGCGCGCTTTTCACCGCGACGCATTGGATGATTCCGGTGCCGTCTCGCAACTGAGGGAAACAGATTTTTCCGCCGCGGCGCAGGTTGTACAGCCAGCCCGCGATCTCGACCGTTTCGCCGGTGTGCCGTCCTGCGTCGGCGACGGCGACGCGCGGCGGTATCGAATTTTCAAGACTCATTTGTCGGTCTCAAATTCTCCAATCGCTCAAACACCTGCTTCACCGCGTCAAACGGATGCTCCATGTCCGGCACTTCCTTCAACTCCAGAAGCAGCGGATACTGGTCGGCATTCGAGCGGAGCGTCTCCATCGTGCGAGGCCAGTTGACGGTTCCGGTGCCGTCCAGCAGCGGAAACAAGTGCGAGTCCTCTTTCCCATTATTGTCATGAACGTGAGTGGAGCGAATGCGGCCCTTCAGCAGGCGGTAAGCCGTCTCCACTCCTTCGCGCATATTGGCGTGGCCCGTATCGAGGCAGACGTTCAGATTCAGATGCGTCTGTTCGAAGAACACCAGCAGCCGCTCCGCGCTGGACAACCCGTTGGGCGTGTTTTCGAGCAATACCTCGACGCCGCGTTGCCGGGCGAACACGCTGATTTCCTCGAGCGCGGAAAAGGCCGCGTCCACTTTGCGGTCCTCGTATTCTTCACCGGTCACTCCGACATGCTGGACGAGGTAGCGGTAAGGCACGATCTCGGCGATGTCGAGCGCCCGTTTGATTTCGTCCACCACGAGAAGGCGTTTCGACTTCACGGGTTCGGTAATACTGAGCACCGAATGCGGACCGGAGCGGCCCCAAACATCGTCGTTGTACATCGGAGAGTGGAGCGAATGCAGCTTCAGAGGCGAATCGCGGAACCAGTGGCCCAGCTCGCGGATCTGCGCGTGATCGTGATAATCCAGATGCTGCTTGGCGCAGAAAATCTCGACCAGGGGAATGCCCGCGTCCCAGATCCGGTCGAGCCAGACGGTCGTGAGGCGGTGCCCGACAAAAAGATGAGTGGAGAGTGCGTGAAGCATCCGGTTCTTATGATCGCGCACTGAGAGGTTATCTTAGTAGCCCGCCGCTTTGCCCACCGCGCGCCCGTCGGAGCCGCCTTGCAGCCAGCCTCCGTCGATCACGATGGCTTCTACGCGGGCGATCACCACGCCGGGCGCGTAATCGACATGAAAACCGCGCTGCTTCAGCAGGTCCACCGTGTCCGGCGAAAAGCCTTTTTCGAGATACAGAGTGTCAGGCTGCCACTGATGATGGAAGCGCGGCGCATCGACGGCGTCCTGCACATTCATCCCGAAATCGGCGACGTTGAGAAACACTTGCGTCACCGCGGTGATGATGCGTCCGCCGCCGGGCGCCCCGACGGTCATGAACAATTTTCCGTCGCGCAGAATGATGGTCGGCGTCATGGCGGAGAGAGGACGCTTTCCGGGCTGGATCGCGTTGCTCTCGCCCTGGACCAGTCCGAACATGTTCGCGGCACCCGGCTTGGCCGAAAAATCGTCCATTTCATTGTTCAGAAAGAACCCGAGGCCGGGCACGACGATGCCGTTGCCGAAGCCACCGTTTAGCGTGTAGGTGACCGCGACGGCGTTGCCCTCGGCGTCGACAACGGAGAAGTGCGTCGTCTCGGTGCTCTCGCTTCCGGGGGGCTTGCCGGGCTTGACCTGATCGCTGGACGTGGCGTGATCGCGATCGATGGTGGCGCGGCGTTTCGCGATGTACGCCGGATCGAGCAGGCCGATGATCGGGACCTTGAAGAAGTCCGGGTCGCCGAAATATTCGCTGCGGTCGGCGTAGAAACGCTGCATGGCTTCGGCCACATAGCTGATGCTGGCGGAGGAGCCGAAGCCGGTCTTTTCGTAGCCCGAACCTTCCAGCATCCCGAGAATTTGCAGCATGCCGATGCCTCCGGAGCTGGGCGGGGGCGCGGTGATGATCTCGTAATTCTTATATTTCCCGATGAGAGGCTTCCGCTCGACGGCCTTATAATCTCTCAAGTCGGCGAGGGTGATCAGCCCCCCGTTTTTCGCCATCTCAGCGGCGAACGTCCGCGCGGTTTCGCCTTCATAGAATTCATTCGCGCCATTCTTGGCGATGCGGGTGAGGGTCGCGGCGAAATCGGGGAGCTTCAGCGTGTCATCCATTTGATAGAAAGCGCCGTCCCTTTGATAAATCCGCTTCGCCTCCGGCGAGCGCGTAAGACCGCGCCCACGCAGCGACTCGGCGAGGGTATAGCTGACCGGAAATCCTTTGGACGCGAGCTCGATCGCAGGCGCAATCACGTCGGCCCATTTCTTGCGTCCGTATTTCGAGAGCGCCAGTTCGAAGCCGCGCACCGTGCCGGGGACGCCCGAGGACCGCCAGCCTTCGATGCTTTCGCGGGTTGGCTTGCCGTTGGCGTCCAGATACATGTCGCGCGATGCTTTGCCCGGCGCGCGCTCCCGAAAATCGATGAACGACGTGCGGCCA
>CAVVNE010000094.1:0-4313 GCA_963749245.1 Bryobacterales bacterium | reverse complement strand
TTGCCGTACAATGTGAACGAATGAAACAGCTCACTCAGCCCACCTCCCGTCTGGAGGCTCGATTGCCGAACGACGTGCTGGCGCGCCTAAAGCGCGCTGCCGAAATTCAGGGACGCACGCTTACTGATTTCGTTGTCGCCGCCGCCGACGAAGCTGCGTGCCGGGCCATTGAGCGAACGGAGATCGTCCGTCTTTCCGCCGAGGGCCAGCGCCAGTTCGCGGAAGCGATTCTGAACCCGCCCAAGCCAACCGCGGCACTTAAGAAGGCTTTTCGCCGGCATCGCGAGTTGTTCTGCGAGGAATGAATCCGTTCCGCAACGAACCCCTCTCAGACCGGCATGACCGTACTGCGTTTCGCTGCGGCGAGGAGGCCCTGGATCGATATTTCCGAGAACAGGCCACCCAGGATATTCGTCGGCGTGTGGCAAATTGCTTCGTGGCAGTTGAGGTAGCAACCGGACAGGTGGCCGCGTATTACACGCTGTCCGCGGCCAGCGTTGCCTTCGTTGATCTTCCGCCGGACCAGAGCAAACGGTTGCCGCGCTATCCTGCCTTACCCGCCGCCCGCATCGGACGCTTGGCCGTGGATGAGCGGTTCCAAGGGATCGGATTGGGAGCGGCATTATTAGCAAACGCTGCTCGCCGGACTCTTCAGGCCGACGCCGCGGTGTTCACGCTCTTGGTCGATGCCAAGAACGACCGAGCGGCCGCCTTTTATCAAAAATATGGCTTCCGCGCCCTTGTCGGCCATCCGAGGACCTTGTTCCTTCCTCTGGCGACCGCGCGAAAGGCCCTTCTCGGCGAGGGTTGAGCCCTGCCAGTGTGTTTCCTTGAGGGAGGAATCGCCTAACAACCCGGCGCCCCCGCCACGACCCTGAAATCCGGTTCGTTCACACCCCCAAGTTCACCCGCAACCCACTTCTTTTCAACCACATCCCACCCTCACCCGAGCTCTCCCCACTCCCTCCCATGCTATGAACAAACCAGAGGACGTACAATGACACCACAACCCGAAATCAACCGCGCCCAGATCAACATCGCGAATGCCCAGCACTCCACCGGCCCCAAAACTCCCGAGGGCAAAAAGAAATCTTCTCTGAACGCTCTCCGCCACGGACTCACCGGCCAGATCGTCGTCATGCCCGACCGAAGACCTTGAGGCTTACCAGTCCCATCTAAAGTCCTTCACCGACGAGTGCGATCCGCAAGGCGCCATCGAAGCCAACTTAGTCCAGGCCCTGGCCGACGCCTCCTGGCGCCTCAACCGCGCCGCCGCGCTCGAAGCCAATCTCCTCACCCTGGCCGCCGCCCGCCATCCCCTGATCCTCGGCGATGCCCCCAGCCAGGTCCAGGACGCCCTGGCCATCGCCGCCGCGCTCGAAAGTCAGACCAAAGCGTTATCCAACCTGAGCATCCACACCCAGCGTCTCTCCCGCCAGTTCGAACGAACAGCCGCGCAGCTCCGCGAGCTCCAGGAAACCCGTCGCGCCCGCGAGAAGGCGGAACTGGAGAGCCTCCTCGATATCATGGAAATGCATGAATCAAAAGGAGAACCCTACCACCCCTCCGCCGATGGCTTCGTTTTTACACCTACCCAAATCGAGACCGCAGCGCGCGCCCGACACCGCGCCCGCCTGGCCCAAAAAACCCACACCCACCGCCTCCGATCCGCCGCCTGAGGTTGTGTATCTGAAGTTCAATACTAATTCGCGTAGGGCGGACGCCCTCGTCCGCGCCGGACCCCCCGGTCCGGCTCCGCCCGCGCACTCAAAATAGCTAAAAGGGGACAGACGCGCAAAGCCTCGATGGGTCACCGACCTCGCCTTTAAGCCTACGGCTGCACCGGCGCCAGCATCCGTTCGATCGACGTCAGCAGATCGTTCACCTCGTTCCATTTCGCCTGTTCGTTCAGCAGTTGCGAGTTCGCCTCAGCCTCCTGCACCTGGGTTTGCTCTTGCAACTTGCTGAACTGCGCCAGTTCCGCATTCAACACCTGGATTTCCAGATCCATCTGCTTCCGCGTGTTCGGATCGACGGTCTGCGCCTGTTGCGTTTCCGTTTGTTTAATTCGATCGCTAATTTCCGCCTGCTTGTTCTCAAAGTCTCTGATTCTGTTGCGGGCATCCTGAAGCTGGCGGTTGGCGTTTCGAACTCTCTCCTCCTGCAACTGCATCCGCGCCAGCGCGATCTGCACTTTCGGCGCGATCTGATTGCTGTGTTCCATCGCAATCCGCAAGGCGTGAACTTCCTTGAGCAGCGTTTGCAGAGTGGCTTCCTGAGGCTCCTGCGCCAGCGCCAGGGACGACGTCATCAGGAGGGCGAATAAGCGGGGCATGTCTTTTCTCCTTCGAAGTGGACAGATTTTTCCCAATTATCGCGCGTTCTACCTCTTCACCCTCCCCGACCCTCCGCCTTTGATCAAATCCTCCACCTCGCCCCGAGTCAACCGGCAATAATCCCCCGGAATCGAGTGCTTCAAACACGACGCCGCTACGGCGAACTCCAGCGCCTCCTGATGTGACGCGTGCGTCTGCAATCCGAAAATCAGCCCTCCGCCGAACGAATCGCCCGCGCCTACCCGGTCGACGATGTGGGTGATCTCGTAATACCGGCTCAAATGGAAATTCTTCCGGTCGTGCAGACAAGCCGACCAGTTGTTGTGCGAAGCACTTTTCGATTCCCTGAGAGTAATCGCCATGATTCTCAGTTGCGGGAACTTCGCCATCACCGTTTCGGCGAGCTTTTCATACGCGCCCCGGTCCAGATGCCCGCTCTCTACATCGGATTCCCCGTGAATCCCGAGCGCGAGCTGCACGTCCTCTTCATTGGCGATCCCGACGTCGACAAACGCAAACAGCTCCGGCATCACCTCGTGCGCTTTTTTGCCCCATTTCCACAGATTTTTCCGATAATTCAGATCGCAGCTCACCGTCAGCCCGAGTTTCTTCGCCGCCGCGACGCTCTCCATCGACAGTTTGGCCGAAGACTCGCTGATGGCCGGGGTGATCCCGGTTATGTGGAACCATGCCGCTCCTTCGAACGCTTTTTCCCAGTCGATCGACCCGGGCCTCGCCAGCGCGATGGCCGACCGGTCGCGATCGTAGGTCACCGCCGAAGGCCTCTGGTTCGCGCCCGCTTCGACGTAATACACACCCATGCGCCCTTCGCCGCGCACGATGTGCGAGGTGTCGACGCCCAATCCCCTCAGTTCGCGAATGCAGGCCTCGGCCGCCGGATGCTTTGCCGGCAACACGGTCACATAGCGGGCCGGCAGCCCGAATCCTGCCACCGCCACCGCCACATTCGCTTCGCCGCCGCCGAAGGTCGCCATCAGTTCCGGCGACTGGAAGAATCGCTCCATTCTGGGCGGCGCCAGGCGCAGCATGATCTCACCGAAAGACACAACAAGTTTTGACATGGGATTAAAGCAATGAGTCTACAATAACGCGCCTGTCGGCTCCACGATGTTGACCGCTCCCGGTGGTCGCGGTTCTACTCGAGAAAGAACCGCGACTGTCAGGAGTGTTCATGGGCCGATGGCCCATGCCGGAGCCATGAAAATCAGATTGTCTTGTGGGGCAGGCCCCCCGGCCTGCGGCCGACGCCCTCGTCGGCCTGCGCGCGGAAGCCGGACCAGGGGGTCCGGCGCGGACGAGGGCGTCCGCCCCACCGTAATCATTGATCGCGTATTTTCGACGGAGCGGTCCAAGCCGATTTTTTCACACAAACCCAGTGAACCTCTCCCATCCAATGCCCTGGAGCGTCGGCTCAAACGACTCGGGATACAAAATCTCCGCCAGAATCCGCAGCGACTCCGCCACACGCGGCCCGGGACGGTTTAAATACTGATTCCCGTCCGCCAGATAAACCTGCGCCCGCAGCTTCCCCCAATCGTGCCAGTGCATTTCCTCGCGCGTGCGCTTCAAATCGTAACCGCAAGGCATGCAGACCACCACATCAGGCTCCGCCGCGACCATCTCCTCCCAACTCATCCAGGGCGAATGCGCGCCGGCGGCGCCGAACAAGTTCCGCGCGCCCAGCATTTCGGTCAGCTCCGGAATCCAGTTGCCCGCGGCCATAAGTGGCTCCTGCCATTCTACGTTGATCACGCGAGGCCTCCGTCCCGTCGCCCTTGCCGCGGCCGCGATTTCCGACATTTCCGATTGAATCGACGCCACCAGTTCTTCGCCGCGATCGTCGACCCCGCAGGCGTGAGCCAGCCGAGAAATATCGTTGTAAATTCCGGCCAGCGAATTCGGCTCCATCGCCACCACTTCCGGATGAGTCGAAAACCGCTCGCTCAGCGCCCTTTC
>CAVVNE010000093.1:0-5699 GCA_963749245.1 Bryobacterales bacterium | reverse complement strand
CGCGCGATGAAGGGTTCGGCGCGGAGTGCAAGCGGCGGATCATGCTGGGAACGTATGTGTTGAGCGCGGGATATTACGACGCGTATTATATTAAGGCTCAGAAAGTGCGCGCGCTGATCGCGAAGGATTATGCCGAGGCGTTCAGGCAGGTCGATGCGATAGTCGCGCCTGTGTCGCCGTTTCCTGCGTTCAAGATCGGCGAAAAAGTGGACGATCCGGTGGCGATGTATTTATCGGATATATACACCATCACGGGCGACCTGGCGGGGATTCCCTGCATGAGCGTCCCGTGCGGGCTGACCCAAGAGGGCCTGCCGGTGGGTTTGCAGATTCTCGCCCGCCATTTCGACGAAACGACGATGTTTCGTGTAGCGGACGCTTATGAAAGAGCATCTATTTAGCAAGAGGCGGGTTGCCAACCCGCCGCAGGCTGCCAGCCTGCACCACAAGGTACCCTAGAGACAAGGAGAAGAAATGCCATTTACACTGCCTGCACTACCTTACGCTACGGACGCGCTGGAGCCGTACATCGACAAGATGACGATGGAGATTCACCACGGGAAACACCATCAGGCGTACATCACGAACGTGAACAAGGCGCTGGAGTCGGCCCCGGACCTGGCCGGCAAGACAATCGAGGAACTGCTCGCCAATAATTGCGCGATCGTGCCGGATGCCATCAAGACCGCGGTTCGGAATAATGGCGGAGGGTATATCAATCACTCGATGTTCTGGACGATTATGGGTCCGAACGCGGGCGGTGCGCCGGTGGGCAACCTGGCATCGGCGATTACCGGAGCGTTCGGGAGTTTCGACGCGTTCAAGGAGAAATTCGCGGCGGCGGGCGCGACGCGGTTCGGGTCGGGCTGGGCATGGCTGTTGAAGACCGCGGGCGGCGTGGAGATCACGTCGACGGCGAATCAGGATTCGCCGCTGATGGAAGGGAAATTTCCGGTAATCGGCTTGGACGTGTGGGAGCACGCGTATTATTTGAAATATCAGAATCGCCGGCCGGAGTACATCGGGGCCTGGTGGAATGTGGTGAATTGGGCGGAGGCGGAGAAGCGGTTTAACGCCGGCAAGTAAAACACTTTCGCGCAAAGGCGTTAAGCTCGCAAGATGGATATAAAAGCCGCGGCTAAGGAACGGTTCGATTCGGCTCGCGAAGGACTGATTGCGTTGAGCCATCGGATTCATGCGCATCCTGAGCTGGGCTTCGAGGAGGAGAAATCCTCCTCGTGGCTTTGCGAGGCGCTGACGGATGCGGGTTTCACGGTGCAACAGGGCATCTGCGATCTTCCCACGGCGTTCCTGGCGCGATTTGGCTCCGGGCCGTTGAACGTAGGCATCTGCGCGGAATACGATTCACTGCCGGGCATCGGCCATGCGTGCGGGCACAACATTATCGCTGCGTCGGCGGTGGGCGCGGCGATTGCGGCGGCGAAAGTCGCGGACGAAGCGGGCCTCACGGTGACGGTGATCGGCACGCCGGCCGAGGAGGTCGGCAACGCCAGCGGCAAGATTCTGATGCTCGAAAGAGGGGCGTTCGAGGGCATTCATGCCGCGATGATGGTGCATCCGGCGCCGTTCGATATGCTGCGGGCGAAGATCATCGCGGCCTCGATGTTTGAGGTGGACTACACGGGAAAAGAATCCCACGCGTCGGCGTTCCCGGAACTGGGAATCAATGCGGCGGACGCGCTGACCATCGCGCAAACCGCGGTGGGCCTGTTGCGGCAGCATATCCGGTCGACCGATCGGATTCACGGCATTGTGACGCACGGCGGAGATGCGCCGAACGTGGTGCCGGCGCACACTTCGGCCAAGTACATCATCCGGTCAGAGACGCTGGATCAACTGGACGAATTGCGCCCGAAGGTCCATCGCTGCTTCGAGGCTGGAGCGCTGGCGACCGGATCGAGAGTGGCGATTATCGGCGGCGACAAGCCTTACGCCGAGATGCATCACGACGACGCGATGGCCACGTTCTACAGGCGCAATTCAGAAGCACTGGGACGTCCGTTCCCCAATCTGGGCGAATGGGAAACGCGGCCCACCGGGTCCACCGACATGGGCAACGTCTCGCGCGCGGTGCCGTCCATTCATCCGATGATCGGGATCAACTCGCTGCCCGCGGTCAATCATCAGCCGGAGTTTACCGCGCACTGCGTCACCGCGGACGCGGATAAGGCACTGATCGACGGGGCGCTGGCGATGGCGTGGACCTGCATTGACCTGGCGACGCCGTAATTTCGTGAAATAGGAAGCGTACTCATTTATGAAGGGCACAAGCGAAGTAATCAGAATGGGGCAGATTGCGGTTCGGTTCCTGGTGGAAGGCAAGGAGTCGGGAGGTTCCGTCGCGATCTTCGAGTTTGAGGTTGCCGCCGGGGCGAAGGTGCCGGTGGCGCACAGCCATGACGCCTATGAGGAAACCATCTACGGGCTCGAAGGCGTGCTGACCTGGACCGTGGACGGGCGCCGGACCGAGATCGGTCCGGGTGAGGCGCTGTGCATCCCTCGCGGCGCGATCCATCGCTTCGACAACATGCATGCCGCCGACGCGAAAATGCTCGCGATCGTCAGCCCGGGCATTCTCGGCCCGGACTATTTCCGCGAAGTCGCGGAGGTCATCCGGTCCGCGGCCGGTGGTCCGCCTGACCCGAAAGCGGTTGGCGAAGTGATGCGCCGCCATGGCCTGACGCCCGCGCCGTCCGGACACTGACAAAATCAATACTTCGGCACGCTCGGATCGACCTGATCGCTCCAGGCTAATATGCCGCCCTTCATATTGCGGGCTTTCTTGAATCCGGATTGCTTCAGCAGATCGACGGCCTTCGCGCTGCGCATTCCGCTCTTGCAGTGAGCGACGATCTCCAACGAGGGGTCCAGTTCGTTCAGATGCTTCGGCAGCTCGCCGAGAGGGATTAGCTTCGCCCCGGGAATGCTGCAGATTTGATATTCGTGGGGCTCGCGGACGTCGATGAGCTGGAATTTGTCGCCCCGGTCGAGTTTGGCTTTCACTTCCGGAGGCGTGATGTCTCCTTCGACGAACGCGGGCTCCGGCGTGTGGTGCGGGATGCCGCAGAATTGCTGGTAATCGATCAGCTTGGTGATGGTCGGGTGATCGCCGCAGGCCGGGCATTCGGGATTCTTTCGCAGCTTCAGCTCGCGGAACCTTCATGGCGAGGGCGTCGTATAACATCAGGCGTCCGACCAGCGGTTCGCCGACGCCGAGGATCAGCTTCACCGCTTCCGTTGCCTGAACCAGGCCGATGATGCCGGGCAAGATTCCGAGAACGCCGCCTTCGGCGCAGCTTGGAACCAGGCCGGGAGGCGGGGGCTCCGGATAGAGGCAGCGGTAACAGGGTCCTCCTTCATAGGCGAACACGGTGGCCTGGCCCTCGAAGCGGAAAATCGAGCCGTAGACGTTGGGCTTTTTTAAGATGACGCAGGCGTCGTTCACCAGATAGCGAGTCGGGAAATTGTCGGTGCCATCGACCACCATATCGTAACCGGAAATGATGTCGAGGGCGTTTTCACTCGATAGGGCGACGTCGTAGCGGTCGATCTGCACGTTGGGATTGATGTCGTGCATGCTGTCGAACGCGGAGTCGAGCTTCTTGCGGCCGACGTCCTTCGTGCCGTGAATCACCTGGCGCTGGAGGTTGGTGAAATCAACGACGTCGAAGTCGACGATGCCGATCTTGCCCACGCCAGCCGCGGCCAGATACAGGCCGAGGGGCGCGCCGAGGCCTCCG
This sequence comes from Bryobacterales bacterium, assembly GCA_963749245.1. GTDB lineage: Bacteria > Acidobacteriota > Terriglobia > Bryobacterales > Bryobacteraceae > Palsa-187. The sequence goes on along the minus strand of CAVVNE010000093.1, from coordinate 1,938 downwards.
GCGCCCACCAGCAGGACTTTTGCGTTCTTCAGCTTGATCTGGCCCTCCATGCCGACCTCGGGCATGATCAGGTGGCGCGAGTAGCGCAGAATCTCGTCCTTGGAGAGGGAAGTCACAGGCGGCTCGGCGACGGTGCTGCCGCCGGCGATGCTGGGGACGATGGAAAGCGTGTCGGCCGCGGCGACGGCGGTCTCGTTTTTCTTGAGATAGCGGATATCTTCATCGTTCAGATAGACGTTGACGAAGCTGCGAAGTTTTCCCTCGTCGTTGAAAATCTGCTTTTTTAGGTCAGGGAACTGCGTGGTGAGCGAGCTCAGCACTTCACCAACCGTGGAGCCTGCCAGCTCGACGGCGTCTTGTTTGCCGGCGAACTGGCGTAGCGGCGTGGGGATCAGGACTTTGGCCATATCAATTCTTCCTTCTCGGCGGCGGTTTGGTCGGCGTTCGGCAGGAAACTGTTCGCATGATCGAACGTTCCGCCCTTTATCGATAGTACGACGAACGAATACCAGGGGCACGAATTTTCGAGATCGGTTTTGGAGAAATACGCGTCGCAATCGGGGTGCGAATGGAAGATGCCGATCAGGTCGAGCCCTTGCGCGCGCGCGCCCTTGTCGGCGGCGAGCAGGTCCTGGGGACGGATCTCATAGCGGTCCTTCTGCTTGCCTTTATACGCGTTTTCGAGCGCAATCGCGGTGGTTACGCTTTTGGAATCGCCGTCGATCGAGCCGACCATGACGCCGCAGCATTCGTCGGGAAACGTGGACTGCGCATGGGCCACCATCGTTTGCCATGCGCCGGGATTAATCTTGATCATTCCAGAATGACTCGCTCAGATACTTGGTCGCGCCGTCGGCGAGGATCGTGACGACCAGGCCGGTGCCGCCTTTTTCGACGATGCTTTTTGCAACCTGGGTCGCGGCGTATACGTTCGCGCCGGAGGACATGCCCACCAGCAGGCCTTCGTTATGGCCGAGCCAGCGCGTCATGCGATAGGCGTCCTCGGTTTCAATCCACAGGTTGTCGTCGGCGATCTGGGAATCGTAAATGCCGGGCACGATGGCCGTGGGCATGTGCTTCAGTCCTTCGAGGCCGTGAAAGCCGGACGACGGCTGCGCGGAGATGCACTGCACTTCAGGCATGTCGCGCTTCAGGCGGCGGGAGGTGCCCATGAACGTTCCGCTGGTGCCCATGCAGGCTACGAAGTGCGTGAGCGCGCCGGAGGTCTGTTCCATCAACTCAACCGCGGTGCCATCGAAATGAGCTTTCCAGTTAGCGGGGTTGTTGTACTGGTCGGGATAGAAATACAAGTCGGGATCGGCTTCGTAAATCTCGCGGCAAAGACGAATGGCTCCGTCGGAGCTTTCGGCAGGGTCTGAAAAAACCATGTCCGCGCCGTAGTTTTTGAGGATTTGCTTGCGCTCATGCGAGGCGTTGCCGGGCAAGCAGAGCTTGATTCTATAGCCCTTGAGGGCGCCGATCATCGCGTAGGCGATGCCGGTGTTGCCGGAAGTGGCGTCCAGCAGGATTTTGTCGCGCGTCAGGCGACCGGAACGCTCGCCATCGAGGATCATGTTGAGGCCTGCGCGGTCCTTTACCGAGCCTCCGGGATTGAAAAACTCGGCCTTGGCGTGGATTTCGACGCCGGGGAACTGGGAGTCGAGCTTTTTCAACCGGATGAGAGGCGTATTGCCGATCTGGTCGAGCAGCGACGACGACGCGGGCGCGGACACTGGTCTGGGGAACGCTGGAGCCATTCGGTTACCTCACATTGTACCCAATCTCTGTCAACATCAGGCAGATTTCGGGAAAAGCTATTAATTAGACTCATCTGGAGCATTTTGGATGCAGGCTGGATGATATAATCCTGGCATTTATGGACCCATCCAAAATTTCCCGCCGGGGCCTTCTCTTTGCAGGAGCAGGACTTGCCCTCGC
>CAVVNE010000092.1:0-8711 GCA_963749245.1 Bryobacterales bacterium | reverse complement strand
TCGAGAAGGCGATACGCAGGCTGAAGGCTGAGCTGGCTGGCGAGATTCACGTTGGCGGACCAGTCCTGGCGCAAAGCCTGACCGAGGCCGGTCTTATCGATGAGTATCGACTCTACCTCCGCCCCGTCGTGCTTGGTGGTGGCAAGCCATTCTTCGCCGGCCCCCGGCCGCCGCTCCACCTGGTGGCCAGCGACTTAATCGCCGATGACTTGATTCGGTTGACGTACGTTCCTGCTTGATCGCGCGACTCGCCCGACGGACTGCGCCAGAAAAGCATACCGGCCCCGCCGGTAAACGCCCGTGATCCAAGACGTATGTGCTTCTGGATCGAGTACCATGGGGGAATCGCGGATATGCCTCACCCGCAAGCGAGGATCCCTATGATCATTCATGCATCCATTCCCGCAGACGATCCAGAGCGGGTCGCACGGGTCATCGCTGAGGTTTGGCGTGGCGAGCACTTTCCTTTCCTATTTCCGCAAACCTTTATCGTCATGGCTGGGGACGATCGCGGCAACATGATCGAGGTAGCGCCGCGCGGGAAAGAGATATGCCCGGCAGGTTGAACCGCAGCTTACAACGATTGAAGCGCGCAAAGAAGTTCCTGCTGGCGGGCCCGGTAGCAATCGGACTACTCATCGGCGTGGGCAGCGCGCCTCAAATCCGCGCTCAATCAACACGGCAGAAGTTCGAGGTTGCTTCCATCCACACTTGCGGTGCAAACGCTGTCGTTCCCCTCCGCGAAGGGGGCGGCTTAGGAGATGTCGGGCCGTCGCCCAACCGGGTGACCAGAAACTGCGTCACTGTGATGTCCCTCCTCCAGACTGCTTACGTTATCTTTGCGGACGCTCAGGATCGGACGTTTTCTTCGGTCCAGATGCCTCCCATCGAGAGAGCCCCGGCCTGGATCTCTTCGGACCTTTACACCATAGAAGCAATGGCCGAAGGCACGCCGGGCCAGCCGGCGATGCTGGGGCCCATGATGCAGTCGCTGCTCGAAGACAGGTTCCACCTGAAACTCCACCGCGAGACCAGAAGCGGGCCTGCGTTTGAGCTGACAGTGGCAAAAGGGGGCTCCAGGCTAAAGGACAATAATGGCACCTGCTCGGTTGACGTGCCGTCAGGAGCCGTTCCTCGTGACGCCACGTCAGGACATCCGGTTGCCGGCTTTTCCAGCGGCCGCGTTTCTCCGCCAAGCCAGCCAGGCGTGCCGTGCCGTTTGAGGCTCAACTTAAGAAACGGACCAAACCAACTTTTCCTAGCAAGTGCAATTCCGATCGACCAGTTTTGCTCATACCTGTCCCGTGTTACCGGCCACACGGTCATCGACAGGACGGAACTCAGAGGGAAGTTCGATATCCGCCTCGAATACTTACCGGATCGGACCAATCCGGGACCCGCCGCTGTCGACCAGAGTGACGGGTCAGCGGAGATTCAGCCTGGGGCTTCCCTGTTCACGGCATTGGAGCAACAACTCGGGTTGAAACTCGAGCCGGTCAAAGGAACCCGCCAAGTCATCGTCATCGATCACGTCGAAAAGCCTAGCGGGAACTGATGCCTGTACCCTGTATTCGGCGAGGAAGCTGCCTCGACTAGCAACGGGGTCGAAGCCTGCGGAGTTCGTAGGGACCTTGTCAGTCTAATCGCAGGGTGCTGAAAACCTCTTTGGCGGCGCCTTGTGGCGGGATGGCGGGGGTGAGGTTTCGCGCGAGGCATGAAAGGGCTAAGAAAACATTTCACGCGGAGACGCGGGCTGTATACTTTATGTCATGCGGGCAACGCCTGTTCTGTTGTTTCTTGCGCCCTGCGTGATAGCTGCAAATCAGCCGATCTTTACCTTCTCTTTTTTCCCTGCCAACACCAATGTAGCGGCCATGGCGGTGGACGCGGCGGGAAACACATACCTCACCGGCTCGACGAGCTCCTCGACCCTTCCTACGACCGCGGGCGCGCTGCAAACCCAGTTCAGCGGCGGTACTTGCGAGGTTCTGGGGGGCCCCCGACCGCTGATGTTTCCGTGCGCGGATGCGTTCGTGATCAAGCTGGACCCGGCGGGGAACATCTTATTCGCGACCTACTTCGGCGGCAACGGCAATGTAACCATTGCGAACGCGATTTGCGTGGACGCGAACGGGAATGTCTACCTGGGGGGCACCACGGGTCCGAACAGCATGGGTCAGCCGGATACGTTTCCGGTTACGGCCGGCGCCGCGTTCACCGGGTCCGGGGGCGGGTTCGTCGCTAAACTCAACTCGTCGGGAACTGCGCTAGTCTATTCGACCCTTCTTCCGGCGAATCCAGTGGCCCTGGCGATCGACCCTGCGGGCGAGGTCTATATCGCTTCCACAACCGCGGGGGCCTTGCCATTTCCAACCACGCCCGGAGCCTATCAGCCCACGCCGCCGTATCCAAGCGGTTCGGGCGTGGTCGCCAAGCTGAATGCGTCCGGGTCGGCGCTGCTCTACGCGACGTACTTATCCGGCAATGGACTGACTGTGCCGCAAGGGATTGCGATCGACTCGGCGGGCGATGCCTACGTCGCCGGCTACACCCAGGCGACCGATTTTCCGGTCACGCCCGGAGCATTGCAAACCGCCTACTTTGGGAGCGCGCAATACATGGAGTTTGTGACCAAGCTGAATTCGCAGGGAACTGGCTTGGTTTATTCCACATTTCTCGGCGCCACGCTGAAGACGGCGTCGGAGATAAAAGTGGATGCGCAAGGCGGCGCGTACGTGTTGGCGCAAGGCGGGGCGGAGCTCGTTTCCGGAGGCTATCTTTCGCACCTGAGTGCTGACGGATCGGCCCTGGTTTACTCGACATATATCCCCAATGCGATCACTGCCACCGGCTTCGATTTTGATTTGGATTCGGCGGGCAGCGCCTTCGTTGCCGTCGCGCCGGGGACGGTGGTTCTCGCGGCATCTCCGGGAGCGTTTCAATCGGGATTAGTGGGAAACACCGGCAGCGATGTGATCGTGGCGAAATTCACCTCCAATGGGCAGTTTGCCGGCGCTACCTACGCGTACGTAGCGGCGACATCGGGCGGCGGGCCACTGATCGCGGTGGCTGCCAACGGCGCGATCATGCTGGCGGAAGGGGACCCCGATAAGACGGTCATCAGCATCTTCCCGTGGCTGACCGTGCAGAACGCGGCGAGCGGCACAGCGGGCACCGTCGCACCAGGAGAGATCGTCACACTCCGAGGTTACGGGATTGGTCCCGCGACGGCCGCGGTCGCACCGAGTCAGGCGCCAGTGGAGCAGTTGGGAGGCACTCAGGTGACGTTCGGCGGAATTGCCGCTCCGGTGTTTTCCGCGCAGTCGCAACAGGTCACCGTGCAGGTGCCGTGGGAGATCGCCGGCCAAACGTCCACCGAGGTTGTCGTCACTTACGACGGTCCGCCGGCCGTGGCGTCGATACCGGTAGTTGTCGCGACGGCAGAGCCGGGAATTTACGTCGTCGCGAATTCCGACTGGACGCTGAATTCTCCGTCCAATCCGGCAAAGGCGGGCGGTTTAATCACGATTTACGGAACCGGCGGCGGTGTCACGAATCCTCCTGGAATAACGGGGGGATTGTGGCCGATCACTGCATCGCTTCCGACTCTGACTCTGCCGGTCTCAGTTACTATCGGGGGAACGATTGCCATGGTTCTCTACGCCGGATCGGCTCCCACGCTCGAATCCGGATACTTCCAAATTAACGTAGCTCTGCCTTCGGGCCTTCAGGCTTCGTCGGCGGTGAAGCTTGTGGTAACGGTCGGAGGCTCGTCGAGCGTAGCTGTTCCGATTTCCATTCAGTAGCCGGACACTGTTTGAGCACGAGCGCGTTCTAGTGGCCCGTCGCAGCCAGATCGTTAGGATGTCCCCGCCCTCACGGACGGGGTTATAGCCAGAACTGGGAGCAGCCTCAGCATTTCCTACAGGATCACGGTTACTCTGCGACAGGACAGTATTTCGCGTCGCTGCACTGAGCCGCCATGCAACAGCTTACTAGGCGGCGACGTCGCGGAGGCGGATGTCGACGATGGGGGACGTTACGATGGGGCCTCGATAGTTGGGGTGACGGTATTCGAGGTGCATGCCGCGGCCGAGGTAGGCTGACTTCAGCATCGAGCCGCCCCAGTTGCAGCCGCTGATTCTTACCAGCGTCGGTTCGGGGCAGAATTCGGGATGGCCGGAGATCAGCGCGAGGCCGTCCTGGCGCAGGATGAGCGTATAGCCGCGATTCTGGGTGACCACTTCGAGCGTGCTTTCGTCGGGGAGGTCCTTGAGGTACACGCCGCCCTCGATCTCGCTGCGGACGATGTTGCGGTTGACGTGATCGCTCAGGTTCTGGTGGGGCGAAAACATGCTCGCTTTATTCTACCTCTACAATAATGATATCGACACATGGGAATTTTTTATGACCGCCCTGCCCTGGTGCAGGCTCGCGCCGGGTGGCGCCGCGAGGGAAAGACCGTGGTTTTCACCAACGGCTGCTACGATATCCTGCATCCAGGCCACATCCGGCTGCTGGAAAAAGCCCGTTCTTTGGGCGATTTGCTGATTCTGGCGCTCAATACGGATTCGAGTGTCGCGCGGCTGAAAGGGCCGACGAGGCCTCTGATTCCGGAAGGCGAGCGGGCGCGGATGGCGCTGATGCTGGAGGCCGTGGACGCGGTGACACTGTTCGACGAGGATACTCCGCGCGAGCTGATTGCCGAGGTGCTGCCGGATATCCTCATCAAGGGGGCGGATTGGGCGCATTTCATTGCCGGCCGGGAAGAGGTGGAGGCGGCGGGGGGCAAGGTGATGGCGCTGGCGCTGGAGCCTGGATATTCGACCACGAATATCGTTGAAGAGTTGTTAAAGCGGTGAGAAAAATGGGGACAGACTGCTCTGTCCACGCGGCGCCGGGGTTACGAGCGCTCGCGGGCGATGGTTGGCGCCTTGGGACAGAGGAGTCAGTCCCCATTTTTGTCGACTGCACGAGTGTTCCCATTGCGTTCCGCATAACGAAGGGCATGAATACACCCAGCTCCAGCGGACGGGGCGAAAAAATGGGGACAGCCCGCTCTGTCCACTCGGCGGCGAAAGGTTGTGCGTTTTCCTGGAGCGATCGGGGCGCCTTGGGACAGAGTAGGCAGTCCCCATTTTTTCGCAGGCTCTGCCGTTTTCGGGGGTGCGGCGCGGTAGAGCTCTTTCAGGGTACTGAATGACGCATCCGGCTGTGCGGGACCTTTTTCATACGTTGAGCCGGGATCAGGCGTTTCAGGATCTGGCGGCTAGGCTGGTGCGGCGGGAGAAGGGGCCGTTTTCTCTGGCGGGGTTGACGCCCACGGCGAAGGCGCTTTATCTCGTCCTGCTGTGGCAGGTGACGGAACGGCCGATGCTGGTGGTTTCTGACAACAATCAGCATGCCGAGGCGCTCAGCGAACTGATCTCGACGTTTTTCGATCTGCTGATTTCGCGAGCGGAGGTGGGCAGGCCGCAGATTGTGCCGGCGCTGGACGTGCTGCCGGGGCAGAACGTCGCGCCGCATAAGGAGATCGTCGAGCAGAGGGCGATCGGGCTGTGGCGGATGAGTTCGGGGACGGTGCCGCTGACCGTGGTTCCCGTGCCTTCGATGCTACTGCGGACGCAGGCTCCGGAATACTATCGGCGGCTGACGCTCCAGCTGGCGGTGGGGGAAGAGATTTCGCTCGATACTCTTGAAGAGCATCTCAAATCCATTGGATACGATCGGCGCGAGCCTGTCGAGATGGTCGGCGAGTATTCGATTCGCGGAGGGATTCTCGACGTATTTCCGGCGGAGAGCACGCGGCCGCTGCGCATTGAGTTTTTCGGGGATGAGATTGAGTCGATCCGGAGGTTCGAGGTCGAGACGCAGCGCAGTGTGATGAAGATCAGCGAGGCGCAGGTGCTGCCGCTGTCGGAACCGGTGCAGATGGAGCCGGAACATTCGTTGCTGGATCTGGCGCCGGGGGCGCTGGTGGCGATCGATGAGCCGGAACAGGTCACGTTGGCGGCGGAGAGGTTGTGGAAGAGGCTCGATCAGCATCCGGACGCGGCTGGGTATTTTTGGCGGTGGGAAGAATTGAAGCCGGCGGTGTCGCTGGCGCTGCGGGAGTTGGATCTGGATGGGAGCGCGGCGCATATGTCGACGCGTCCTTCGCTGGCGTTTCATGGGTCGATGCAGGTGGCCGTCGCCGAGGCGAAGACCATGGTGGAGCAGGGGTACCGGGTCGCGTTTTTTGCGCCGTCGAATGGGGAGTTGGAGCGGCTGGCGGATATTTTGCGCGAGTATTCGGTGCCGTTCAGTTTGGGGCTGGCGCCGAATGAGGCGGCTTCGCCTTATCTGGCGGAACGCGCGTATCTTGCGGGGCCGGTGGCGAGCACGTATCTGATCAAAGGGCTGGTGCGGCGCGGCGTTACTTTTCCCGAGGCGAAGATTGCGTTTATCGGATCTGAGGATTTGTTCGATCCTTCGGATCTGGTGGCGCGGCCGAGCCTGACGAAGGGGCAGTTATCGGCGTTCGCGGCGGATCTGGCGGATTTGAAGCCGGGCGATTACGTGGTGCATGTGACGCACGGCGTGGGGCGGTTTTTGGGGCTACGCGAGATCGTGCAGGGCGAGCAGAAGGGCGACTTCATGCTGCTCGAATACGCCGGCGAAACGAAATTGTACGTTCCGCTGACGCGGATGGACCTGGTGGAAAAATATCGCGGCGCGGGGGAGCAGGGGCCGCAACTGGATCGATTGGGTGGGGCGACGTGGACGGCTCGCAAGACTCGCGTGAAGGCGAAAATGCGCGATATGGCGGACGAGCTTTTGAAGCTTTACGCTGAGCGTCGGATGGCCGAGGGATTTTCGTTTTCGAGCGATTCGAACTGGCAGAGGGAGTTCGAGGATGCGTTCGAGTACACGTCGACGAAGGATCAGTTGAGCGCGGTGAAGGAGATCAAGCGGGACATGGAGTCGCCGCATCCGATGGATCGGTTGTTGTGCGGCGATGTGGGGTTCGGGAAGACGGAAGTGGCGATGAGGGCGGCTTTTAAGGCGCTGGGCGACGGGAAACAAGTGGCGGTTTTGGCGCCGACGACGGTGCTGGCGTTTCAGCATTACGAGACGTTCAAGCGGCGGTTCGCGGCGTTTCCGGTCAACATTGCGATGTTTTCCCGGTTTAGGAGCGCGAAGGAGATCAAGATCAGCCTCGAAGAACTGGCGTTGGGGCGGGTTGACGTCGCGGTGGGCACGCATCGGCTGTTGTCGAAGGATGTCGAGTTTCGCGATATCGGGCTGCTGGTGGTCGACGAAGAACAGCGGTTCGGGGTTCGGCATAAGGAGAGGCTGAAGCAGATCCGGAAGAATGTGGACGTGCTGACGATGAGCGCGACGCCGATTCCGCGGACGCTGCACATGTCGCTTCTGGGGATTCGCGATATGAGCGTGATTGAGACGCCTCCGAAGGATCGGCTGGCGATTCACACGGTGGTGGCGAAGTACGATCCGGAGATCGTCGAAACGGCGATTGAGCAGGAGCTGTCGCGCGGAGGGCAGGTTTATTTCGTCCACAATCGCGTGGAGTCGATTTTTTCGCGGGCGGCGGCGATTCAGGAATTAGTGCCGAATTGCCGGATCGCGATCGGGCATGGGCAGATGGGCGAGGCTGATCTGGAGAAAGTCCTGCTGGGGTTCATGCGGCATGAATACGACGTGTTTGTGTGCACGACGATTGTCGAGAATGGGCTCGACATTCCGCTGGCGAACACGATGATTATCGAGAATGCGGAGAGGCACGGGCTGTCGGAGTTGTATCAGCTGCGAGGGCGCGTGGGGCGGTCTAACCGGAGGGCTTATGCGTACTTGTTGGTGCCTCAGGATACGGAGCTGAGTGAGATTGCCCGCAAGAGGCTGGCGGCTTTGAGGGAGTTTTCGGATTTGGGCGCGGGGTTCAAAATTGCCGCGCTGGATTTGGAATTGCGGGGCGCGGGGAATTTGTTGGGGGGCGAGCAACATGGGCATATCGAGGCGGTTGGATTCGATATGTATCTGAAGATGCTGGAAGAAACGGTGCAGGAGTTGAAGGGGATCGAGGTGCCGGTGGAGGTGCATTCGGCGCTGAACCTGGGCCTGGATATTCGGATTCCGGCGGATTATATTGCGGACGAACATCAGAGGCTGCGGGCTTATAAGCGCGTCGCGGATGCGAAGGATCCGGAGCAGGCGGAGATCGTGCGGGCGGAGCTGGCGGACCGGTATGGGCCGGCGCCGGACGCGGTGGAGACGCTGGTGCGGTTCGCGCTGCTGAAGTCGGCGGCGCAGAAGGCCGGGATCGAGGCGATCGACCGGCGGGGGAATGCGTTGAATATCAAGTTTCATCCGGGGGCGAAGATCGATCCTTCGAAGTTGATGGCGCTGGTTTCGTTGAAGGAGGGGGCGCAGTTCACGCCGGCGGGGGTGTTGCGGCTGCCGTTGGACAATGCGGAGGCGGGGGCGGTGCTGGATTCGGTGAAGGAGTCGATTGAGAGGCTGGGGGTGGGGTGAGCGGGCGCCGGGCGCCGGGGTAAGCAGGCGCCGGGCGCCGGGCGCAAGGCGCCAGGGGACGGTAGGCGCCGGGCGCCGGGCGCAACGCGCCAGGGGACGGCAGGCGCCGGGCGCCGGGCGCAGCGCGCCAGGGGACGGTGGGCGCCGGGCGCAACGCGCCAGGGGACGTAAAAAGCACA
>CAVVNE010000091.1:0-7842 GCA_963749245.1 Bryobacterales bacterium | reverse complement strand
AGAAACCGTTCCCGCGTCAGCCAGTTCAAATGCAACACCTGGTCGATGTTCGCCACATACTTCAACATGATCGCCAGCAGCGCAAATCCCATCACCGTCTTCACGCGCGCCAGCCACCCTCCGCTCTTCGGCAGTTTTTTCAGGTATCCGGGAAACGCAGCCAGAAAGAAGAACGGCAGCGCCAGCCCCGCCGCGAACGTCGCCATGCCCGATATTCTCTGCGCCGCGTTCACCTGTACCGACGCCGCCAGCAGGCTCCCCACGAACGGCCCCACGCAGGCAAACGACGTCAACGCGAACGTCAGCCCCATCAGCAGCGTGCCGAGATACCCGCCCCGCCGCGACGCCGAATCGAGTTTCGTCAACAAGCTCGACGGCAAAGTAATTTCGAACGCTCCCAGCAAACTCACCGCGAACGCCCCGAACACGAGGGCGATGAATCCGTTCACCCAAGGATTCGCGGCAAGAAGCCGCACCCCGAACGGCCCCACCGCCGCCGTGACGCCCAATCCCAGCGCGCAGAACAAAAAGACAATCCCCAGCGAAAACACGATCGCCTGCCGGATCCCTCCGCGACCGTTCAGGAAGAACGAAACCGTAATCGGGATCATCGGCCACACGCAAGGCGTGAAGATCGACGCCAGCCCCAATCCAAAAGCGGTCAGTAAAAATGCCAGCATCCCATCCGATGTTTTCTGCGGAGCCGGTGCCGCAGGAGCAGCCGTGTCGATATACCCAGTCGGAGCCGCAAAAGCCGCGACCGCCGGAGCCGACGCGTCCACCGCCACGGTAAACGACGCTGTCTTCGTCTTCGGCGGCAAGCATCGCTTCGAATCGCAAACCGCGTAACGAACGGATGCCGTAATCTCCAGCGGCCCAGCCGCCGCGTCCTTCTTCACCTGATAAGGAATGAGAAAAATCGCTTCCTTTTCGTAAAACTCCGCATTCGCCGCCAGCGCATCGTCGTACTTGCGCTCCGGCGCAGGCTGAAACACGTGCGCCGCATCCTCACCGATCTTGATTTGAACCGGAATCGTCGGCGGAGGAGTAGTGACGGAATAAATATGCCACCCGTCATCGATCTTCGCCGTCAACCGCAGCGGAATCGTAGCTCCCGGCGCAGCCCTCGAAACATCGGAAGAAAGCGACCAAGAAACCGGATTAATCGCCCCAAAACAAGCGAGCCCCGTAACAACCACCAAAGCCGACATTCTGGCTCCTGGCTTCCGGCTCCTGGCTTCTTCTTTCATGACGTTAGTGATGCCGCTCGATCGAGCTCTGCTTCAATTTTCTCATTAATCCCGCCCTCGGCAAACTCCGCCGCCACGCGGATGGCGTTCTTGATCGCCGTCGCATTCGAACGCCCGTGACAGATGATATTGACGCCCTTCACGCCCAGCAGCGGCGCCCCGCCGTATTCGGAATAATCCACCCGCTTGCGGAAATCCGCAAATGCGTGGCGTGCCAGGGCCGCGCCAATTTTGCGCGTCATCGTCTCCGTCAACGCTTCCTTCAGCATCGTGCGGATCATCTCCACCAGCCCCTCGCTCACCTTCAGCGCCACGTTGCCGATGAACCCGTCGCACACCACCACATCCGCGATCCCGGAGTAAATGTCGCGGCCCTCCACGTTGCCGATGAAATTCAGGGCAGCGCCTTCAGCAACGGAGTCACCGCGCGCGTCAGTTCGTTGCCCTTGTGTTCTTCCTCGCCGATCGAAAGCAGTCCCACGCGCGGACTCGGGTTATGAAAAATGATGCGCGAGTAAATCTCGCCCATCACCGCGAACTGCGCCAGCATTTCCGGCGACGAATCGACGTTGGCTCCCACGTCGATCACCACTACGGGAGATCCCTTCACCGTGGGAAACGCGCCGGCCAGCGCCGGCCGGTCGACGCCGCGCACCATCCCCTGCACCATCTTGGCCGTAGCCATCGCCGCGCCCGTATTGCCCGCCGACACCACGCCATGAGCGTCGCCCGAGCGCAGCAGCTTCGCCGCCACGCGCAGCGACGAATCGCGCTTGGTGCGGACCGCCTTGGCCGAGTCCTCCATGGTGATCACTTCGCTGGCGTGCTGAATCCGGATCGGCAGCGAGGCCGCCTCCGGGTGGAGTTGGAGCTCCTTCCGGACCACGTCCTCCACACCCACCAGGACCACCCCGATGTTGAGTTCCGCGGCGGCTAGAATCGCACCTTCAATCTCGGATTTGGGAGCGTAATCGCCCCCCATGGCGTCAACCGCGATTGTCAGCATGTAGTTGGACGATTGTTACTGCTCCACCACCTCGATGATTTCCCGGCCCTTGTATTTTCCGCAGTGCGGGCATACCCGGTGCGGCAGCTTCGGCTCATGACAGCTCGGGCACTGAGACAGGCTCGCTTTCGACAGCGAGTCGTGCGTGCGGCGCGCCGAAGTGCGGCGCTTGGAATGTCGTCGTTTAGGATTCGGCATGTATCTAAAAATCCCAGCCTTCGCTGAAGCCTTGTATTCTGGCTCTTGGCTACTGGCTACTGGCTCCTTCTTGTTAGTTCAAATGTTTCAGCGCCGCCCAGCGGTCGTCGGCGGCAACCCCATGACAGGCGCACTCTTTCGAATTCCGGTTCTGCCCGCATTCCGGACAGATTCCCTTGCAGTCCTGCCGGCATACCCGCTGCATCGGCAGCGTCAGCAGAACAAATTCCCGCAAAACGTCGTTGAGTTCCACGCCATCGCCTTCGTAGAAACCCATCTCGGCTTCGCCTTCGTCGATTGCTTTCTCCTCACCGAACCCTTCCGTCACCGGACGATAGTACAGCTCAAAGTCCGCATCGATCGGACACGCAGCCGGCTCCAGACAGCGGTCGCAATCCGCTTCCATCAGAACCTTTACGTGCCCTTTAACCCGAATCTCGCCCAACAGATCGATCACCAGCTCCGCAACTCCCGAAGCCCGCAACGGACCCGCCTGCCGAAGCTTCGGGTCGAGAAACTCAATCACCCCCGGCTCCAGCGTCACATCGAATGGACGCGCCTTCAGCTCCAACTCGCGAATATGAAAGAACAAGGCACTCCTCCAGCGCGCAGGACTCTTCGCAGCCCTCCACCGGGTGAAAATCCAGTATATCAAGGACTTCGCCCTGTCTGCTACATTGAGTAAGGCATGCTGGTTCGCATATGATGGTCGAAATCGATGGCGTAACGCTGCATCTTGCTCATCCAGATGAGCTTTCCGTCAACTGGGTGGGCCAGGAAGAAGTCATGCGCCAGCTCCTGGCTGCCTGGCTGGTGGTGGATCCGCAGGATCTACCCATGAATCCGCGCCTCCTCGGCAAGCCCGGCGTCGGCAAAACCACGCTCGCCTACGCCGCCGCCAAACGGCTCGGTCGCGAGGTCTACATTCTGCAATCCACCGTCGATACCCGCCCCGAAGACCTCCTCGTCACCCCTGTCATCGAAGGCGAATCGCGGCTGCGCTATGTCGCGTCGCCCCTGGTCACCGCCATGCTCCGCGGCGGCATCGTCATTCTCGACGAAGGCAACCGCATGAGCGAGAAAAGCTGGGCCAGCCTCGCCCCTCTGCTCGACAACCGCCGCTACGTCGAATCGATCGTCGCCGGAATCAAGATCAAGGCGCATCCCCTCTTCCGCCTCGTCGCCACCATGAATGACGACGCGTCCACATTCGATCTGCCCGAATACATCCACTCCCGCCTCCAGCCGCAAATTCTCATCGATTTTCCAGAAAGACATGAGGAATTCGCCATATTAAAGGAAAATCTCCCCTTCGGCGATGAACAAATCCTCAATTATGTGACCGATTTTCTGCAACAGGCGCACTCCGCCGACGAACGCTATACCGCCCGCGACGGCATCAACATCGCCCGATTCGCCATGAAGCTGGCCCAGCAGGCCTCCACTCCCATCGACACCGAAATCCTGCGCACTTCCATCATCCAGACCCTCGGCGAAGAGGCCCTGCGGTATGTCTCTCGAGTCTGAAATCCGCAGCCTCCAACGCGGCCGCTTCCGCTACTTCCCCGTCGTCCCCGGCCGCCTCGAATTCGCCTCCGAGCTGCGGCGCGTATTATTAACCGACAAACCCCCGATAATCGCCGTCGAATTACCTGGATTTCTGGCCGACTCATATAAAAGAGCGCTCGAACGCCTCCCTGAAATGTCGGTAATTCTCTATATTCCCGACAAGAACGATGACGATAATCCCGCCCTCTATGTCCCGGTCGAACCCGCCGACCCCTTTACCGAGGCCCTGAGAACCGCCCACGAACTTGGCTCCGAGGTTCTGTTCCTGGAACCCGACTCCGCCGACCGCCCTCATCTCCCCGACACTTATCCCGACACCTACGCGATCCGCCGCATCGGGTTCGAAAAATACATCGAGGCCTACCGCGTCTGGCCGCAGCCCCGCAACGACGACGTCACCGCGCATGCCAACGCCATGGCCTGGAAGCTGCAAGGCGCCGACCCGTCGAAAAACGTCCTCGTCGTCGTGTCCCTCAACCTGCTCGATCCCTTGCTCGACGCCATGGAATCTCCGCAGGACCCTCCGCGCCCCCATCCGAAACATTTCGACATCCAATTGTTGAACCCCCATCCCGATTGCCTGGCCGAAATCACCATCGAATATCCCTATTTACAGGAGCGCTACGAATTCTCCCGCCTCGACGAACACGACGCCGACCGCCTCGACCGCCCCAAAGTCCAATTGGCCCTGATGCGCGAAGCGGAGACGAAGTATACCGAATCGACGGGAGAGAAAGTCGCCCACTGGCAGCGCCGGATGATCGCCCGTTTTACCCGGAATCTCGCCCACATGTCCGGCGATCTCATCGCCAATGTCTACGATCTGGCCGTCGCCGCGCGCTCGGTGGTCGACGACAACTACGGCTGGGAGGTCTGGCAGATGGCCAACCGCTATCTGGCCCAGCACGAGCACTCGGACCTCGAAACCGTGCGCCTCTCGGCGTCTGAAATCTGGATCAACACCAAGCGCCTCCGCATCCGCCGCCGGCTTCCCCGCCCCAAGCAGCGCTTGAAGCCCACCGGCATCAAGCCTCGCAAACGCGAAAAAGTTCCCGGCGAATGGGCCAAACAGACCACCGGCGAAGCCATCTGCTCGTACCCTCCCGAGGATCTGCTGATCGAGGAATACGGCCGGTTTCTCAAGAGAAAAGCCAAAGCGCTGCTCTCGGAAGAACGCGTGCGCGTCGAGCCGTTCACCACCTCGCTGCTCGACGGCATCGATCTGCGCGAGACCATCCGCAACTGGCACCAGAAGAAGATCTACGTCCGCCAGGCCGACCGTCTGGCCGGCGAAGTCGGCGCCGTGATCCTGATTTTCGATGACGATCCCGGCGACCGTTATCAATACCTCACCACCTGGCTGGGCGAGCACCAGAACGAATCGGACATGGCCTTCTATTCCACGTTCCCGTTCGACAACATCGTCGGCCCCGGCATCGGCCGCGCCGAATACGGTGGCCTGCTGATGACTCTGCCGCCGCGCCGCCTCTTCGACGTCTGGTCCGACGACGACTATCAGTTCGCCGAATCCAAACCCGAGCGCCTCCTCATGGCCGCGCTGGATTATTCGGTCGAACGGTTCGTGGTGTACGTAGCGTCCAAGCCCCCGCGCAGCATCTTCCGCTCCATCGCGTCGCACCTGGGCCGCAAAATCCTCTACGTCCCCATCGGCGCATTATCGCCGACAAAAATAAAACGCCTCAGAGTCGTCCACGTCCTCGACAGCTACGACCGCCGCGCGGACGCCAAAGATTACCTCTGGTAACCCGCGGCGCGATAGCGATAGGGCGCGCGCACCCGTGCGTGCCGCGTCCAGACTCGTCGCGAAGCGAACTTCTGAGCGAAAACACCGCCACACCGGGAACGACCCCGCGTGAAAAAACGGGACCCTAATAGCAACACCGTCAACTTGCCGGACCGGTCGCCTTGTGCCATACTCTGCTGATGTCGAATTGCCCCGGAGGTGAAATGCAAGCCCAGCCGAATTACGGGCGAGTTCATGAAGCTGCTCGGCTTTCGTCAGTTGTCTTCGCTGCCCTGTTCCTGTTCTCCTCGCCGGTCTGGCCCCAGACGGAGACGGTCGACGCCCATGAAAAAAGCATTGCCGGCCTTTCTGCTGATCAGCGCGCTTATGAACGCTTTCGCTTTTGGGGCACCATGCTCCCGCCGGACCAGCAGCGCGACCCGACCCTGTTGACGCGCTACCGGGAGTATCTGAAGTCACGCGGCTTTTCCGATGGCGACGCCGATACCCAGATCAAGCTCGTTCGGGACCAAGGCTCCCGCGCCGAAGTCGAACGCTGGAACCGGATCCTGACGGCGGATAACCCGGCCTTCAACGTCAAACCGAACGAATTTCTGGTGGAGATGGCTAAAGGCCGCAAGCCTGGGACGGCTTTAGATGTCGGCATGGGGCAAGGGCGTAACGCGATATGGCTCGCCCAGCAGGGGTGGGACGTCACTGGCTTCGACCCAGCCGAAAAGGCCGTTGCCCTTGCCCAGGAAACGGCCCGGAAACTGGGCGTGCATCTCAAAACAGAGATCAAAGAAATGAGGGATTTTGATTTTGGGGAGCGCCGTTGGGACCTGATCCTCCTCAGCTATGTCGGGGGCCGTGAGATGTCGGGCGTCCTCCAGCGTGCTCTAAAGCCCGGCGGAGTTCTCCTCATCGAAGCGTTCCACCGCGATGCCACGAAAGGCAGATCGATCGGCGGGGACGTGGTTTTCGATACCGGTGAATTGCCGGCGCTCTATCCGAAACTGCGCGTCGTGCGGTACGAAGAGCCCCTGGGAATCGCCGATTTCGGCCAGCAGAAAGTACGTTTGGTGCGGTACTGCGGAGAACGCCCCGATTAACGCGAGGAAAACTGGAGACGAGAGCTTTCGCGTCTCGCGGTAGTGCGTCGCAAATCCCGAAAGTTATGTGGCGCACGCACTCGTGCGTGCCGCGTCGAGACTCGTCTCGACGCCACCTTGAGCGAAAACACACGAAACACAAAGCCGATTCTGTGCAACGCTCTCTACCGGTCCGATGTGGTCTTGGCGACGTTCATCGTCTCGATGAGCCCACCGGAACGATCAGCCGCTTCGTTTCGCCCAAAAAAATCATCGCAGCTCCGCTACGATCGGCCAACTCCGGGTGCACCGTAATACATTCCCCATCCACGTATTTGATCGAGTAAACTTGGGCTGAATCGTTCAAATGCCCCTCTCTGTTGGCGACAAACTCGGGCCATACGAAATCCTTGCGCCCATCGGAGCCGGAGGAATGGGTGAAGTGTATCGCGCCCGCGATACGCGCCTGAATCGCGACGTCGCCATCAAGATCTCGCAGCAGCGCTTCTCCGACCGCTTCGAGCGCGAGGCCCACGCAGTCGCCGCGCTGAACCATCCCAACGTCTGCCACCTCTATGACGTCGGCCCCGATTACTTGGTGATGGAACTCGTGGAAGGGCCGACGCTGGCGGAACGAATCAAAGACGGGGCGATTCCTCTGGAAGAATCGCTTACAGCGGCCAGGCAGATTGCCGACGCGCTCGAAGCTGCGCACGAGAAGGGGATCGTTCACCGCGATCTGAAACCCGGCAACATCAAACTGCGACCGGACGGCACGGTGAAGGTGCTGGATTTCGGATTGGCCAAGGTGACGGACGCCCCCGAATCCGGCGATCGCACGGAGCACTCGCCCACACGCACGCTGGACGCGGCCACCCGAGTGGGCGTGATCCTGGGCACGGCAGGCTACATGTCTCCCGAACAGGCGCGCGGAAAGGCGGTGGATAAACGCGCCGATATCTGGGGTTTCGGTGTCGTGCTGTA
>CAVVNE010000090.1:0-10027 GCA_963749245.1 Bryobacterales bacterium | reverse complement strand
CGGTTGACCTCTCTCCAGAGGTCGTAGTAGGTGAGCTTCCTGCACCTCGGCTGGAGAACCGTCCTTCCCCAACGCCTCGCTCTCCCATATCAGAGCGACCTTGTTCTTCCTAGGTTCTTCTACATGCCTGTCGAGGGCGAGATGGAGAGGTTCAGCCTCCCGCCGGGGAACCACTTCGTCACGTGAGGGTGGTCCCCCGTGGCCATGACTTCCTCTCCCAAGGCTTCGACCAGGGCAGCTCCCTGGCTACGCTGTCCCACTGGGCGGCCGCTCCCTCGACCGACGAGGCGTGCATCGCCTGATACCTCTTGACGTCCACGCTCCTCTCGGACCAGTTTGGGAGTTCGATCCTCTCATCGAAGGGGAGGGACTCGCCCAGGATCTCGGTCTCTCCTGTCAAGGCCCGAGCTTCTAGCCTTTCCGTTGAGATATTAAGGTTCCAGCCGGTCAGCAACCTATATCTCGCGGTCGTTCTCGCGCGAGGTTGCCTCTTGCCCTTGACACCTCTCACGCGCCACGGGATCGTGCTGACCTGGAGACCGTGCCCGTCAATGCCAGGCCGCCCTGAGGCTCGTCCACCTCGTCAAGTCCTACGGAGACGTGAAGGCAGTGCGAGGGATCGACCTCACGGTGGGCAAAGGAGGAGGTCCTGGGCCTCCTGGGACCGAACGGCAGCGGCAAGTCCACGACGATGACCAGGGCGGATGGGTTGAACCGATGCCATGGAAACGATGATAGCGTCGCCGCTGGTGATTGTCAAGTACTTTATTGCGAAAAGTAGCCAAGTCCCCGCCCTGACGGGACGGGGTTATAACCCCTGGCGTGAGCCAGGGGATGTGCTACGGATGCGCAGCCGTTGTCGCCGCGCGTTTCTTCCGGAAATCGGGGCCGAATTCCTTGATCAGGTTCCGTCCACCCTTGGCCGCCAGATTCACGCTGCCCCAGAGCAGAATGCGGCTGCCACGTTGTTCCGAAGGAGGCTCCCAAGCCTGCGACGCGATGGCCCATGACCCGTACGCGCCGGCGATCTGCCCTACTGCGAGCGTTTTCTCACCCTTCGTGTTCGAAACCACCACGGTGGACCTCACGACGTTCCCGAATCGCCTGAAAAAATTCCCGTCGCCGATCCGTACGTAGCGGTTGTCCTCATGATGCAGCGAAGAGAATCCCAGCTCGATGGTGTTGTCGAGGAAGTACTGCGCGTACTGCGAACCTAGCCGCTTCTCGAAGCCGGTTCCCGTCCGGTTCCATTCGTGGGGGAAATTCCGCGCCTCTTCAAGACCAGCGATCAGGACGTTGGAAAATACCGCGGCGGGCCGCACCAAGGACTTCAGGTACTCCTTCATGCGGTCTTTCCCATCGAGCGCCGGGGGCTGCGCGGGCGCTTTGGCTTCGGTGATGGCTTCCACCGCCGGCGCGATGTCCTGCGCGCATACCACTGCGGCTGCGCACAGAGCTAGGACGGCGACGTGGACGCGAAGAGACAAACCTTTCGTAAGTATAAGCGATATAATTCCACCCATGGTTACTCGCAGGCAAATTCTGGCTGCCGCGGCACTTTCGCCGATTCTTCGCGCGGTGCCCCTGGCCGATTTCAAACTGGGCGTCACCACCGACGAAATCGATGAAGATCTGCTCACGGCCCTCCGTTTTTTGCGCTCCTACGACCTGAAATGGGCGGAATTGCGCTCTGTGTGGGGCTCCTACGCCGAAAAACAGCCTCTCGATAAAGTGAAGCAGATGCGCGCGCTCCTGGACGAATACCGGATCAAGCCGTCGATTCTGTCCACTTCGTTTTTCAAGATTCCTCTGCCACCCGAAGGCTCGCCGGTGATCGACAAGCAGTGGCAATTGCTCGAAGACTCGATGGACCGCGCCGAAATTCTCGGCACGAAGAAACTGCGGACGTTCGCGTTCACGTATAAGACTGGCGAGGTCGCGGATCCGAAGGTTTATCCCCGGATTTATGAGCTGGTTGCCGAATCCGCCCGCCGCGCCCGCAAGCGCGGTTTTTTATTGGCTGTGGAGAATGTCGGGGGTAGCTACGTCTGGACTGGCGCCGATTCCGCCAACCTGCTGGCAGCCGTCAAGGACCCGGCATTGAACCTGAACTGGGACCCCAACAATGCCGCCGAAAAGGGTGAGCATCCGTTTCCCGAGGGCTACAAACTGCTGGATCCGGCCAGAATCATCCACGTCCACCTCCGCGACTTCAAACACAACGCCCAAGGCAAAGTGGTGTGGTGCGCGGTGGGCGATGGCGAAGCCGACAACCTGGGCCAGATCCGCGCGTTATTAAAGGACGGCTTCAAAGGCACCTGGACGCTCGAAACCCACTGGCGTCCGCCGGAGGGAAAATCGTACGCGTCGAAGACATCGCTCACCGCTCTCCTGAAAGTAATTCAGGCTGCGTAGCAGGCGGCGCGGAACTTCAACAAAACGAACCCAATCCGACAGAGGTTGATGCCCCCACCGCTAAGATATACACCACAAAGGACTTGCCGGTACCCGGCAGCGTCCTTGGGTTCGTTTCGTAATTTATGGAGGTGGCATCTCGTGGCGGGACGCCCTTGGGTTCGTCATGCGCCCGTTGCCGGGCGGCGCTGAAGGTTTATTCGACGCCACGTCAAATTGCAGCGTCGCGTCCGGAGCTTGAGCCGCGGCACACGCCAGAATCGCCAGAGAATACGTGGTTCGCATGATGAAATAGGACCCCATAGAGGCCAAAAGGTTCCCACGCTGTTAACATAGCAATTGGCAATGAAAGCCCTCTTTGACGTGCTTCGGCCGGAGGAGCCGGATTTTGCGCTCGCCTCCGCGATCGATCCCGATCGCCTGCCCGCGCACATCGCCATTATCATGGACGGCAACGGACGCTGGGCCAGGCGCCGCAACCTGCCTCGCGTGGCCGGGCACAAGGCCGGTATCGACCCAGTGCGCATCACGGTCGAAACCTGCGCGCGGCTCGGCCTTCGCGCGCTGACACTCTACGCCTTCTCAGTCGAAAACTGGAAGCGCCCGCGGGCCGAGGTCGAGATGCTCTGGCGCCTGTTGCGCCTTTACCTGCGCGCCGAGCTCCCCGACATGGCGCGCAATGACATCCGCTTCAACGCCATCGGCCGCATCGAAGCTTTGCCGGATTTTGTGCGCGCCGAGCTGGAGGAAACCATCCGCGCGACGGCCGGAAATCGCGGCCTCGAACTGAACCTGGCCATCAACTACGGTGGACGCGCGGAACTGGTCGACGCGGTTAAAGCTCTGATCGAAGATTCCCGACTGCACGATATTGCGATCGACGAAGACGCCATTGCCGCGCGCCTGTATACCGCAGGCATGCCCGATCCCGACCTGTTGATCCGCACCTCCGGCGAAATGCGCGTCAGCAATTTTCTGTTGTGGCAGATCGCCTACTCCGAGCTGTACGTCACCGACACGCTGTGGCCCGATTTTAATCGCACCGACCTGCTGCGGGCAATTCTCGACTATCAGAAGCGCGACCGCCGCTTCGGGGGGCTGGGCGATGCCGCGCCCATTGAATCGGACGCCGCCCTGCTTGAAGTCATGCCTACTCGATGACGCGCATTCTAACCGCGCTGGTGCTGATTCCGCTGGTGGTGTGGCTGATTCTCGCCGCGCCCGCGTGGTTGTTTGTCGCGGCCGAAGTCGTGGTGGGATTGTTCGCGCTACGCGAGGCGATGCAGATCGGCGCCAACCGCGCCGTTCCCGCGCTTGGCGGCGTCATGTACATCGGCGGCGCGTGGCTCTGCGCCTATGCGCTGCGCGCGGTGAATCCGCAGTGGCTGCTGTTCGCCTTCCTGCTGTGTTGGGCGGGCGATACGGCGGCCTTTTATGTAGGCAAGAATTTCGGACGCCGCAAACTGGCGCCGGTCGTCAGCCCGGGCAAAACCTGGGAAGGAGCCGTCGGGTCCGTGGTCGGCGGTGTCCTCGCGGGAGCGCTTTATGCGCACTATCTGATTCCCGCGGCGCCTTTGACGACGGTGCTGGTTGTCGCCGCAATCGGCAACATCGCCGGCCAGATCGGCGACCTGTTGGAATCGGCCTATAAACGCTGGGGCGGGGTAAAGGACAGCGGAAGTTCGTTGCCAGGCCACGGAGGCTGGCTCGACCGCATCGATTCCAGCCTGCTGAGTGTGCCGGTGGTTTATGCGCTGGTCTTGTTGATGAAGTAGCCAGAAGCCAGAAGCCAGGAGCCAGAATAATGGCTAGGCTGTCCGTGAAACATCTTTAGCATGGTTGCGCGGCAGCCACGACTCTGACCGCTCCCGGAGGTCGCGGCTCCATTTGGCTGGCGCTTATTGTGGTTTCTGCCTGGCGACTCTCAATACACGCTACGTTGACGCGTCGTTTTTTTCGACGCCAGCGAAAATCTCGGCTCCGCGGGGGCCGTGCCCGCGATCTGCGAGGTTACGTATTCTCCAACAAATGGCCCGTGTTTGAACCCGTGCCCCGAACCTCCGCCCACCAGCCAGACATTCTTGCGATCGGGATGCCGGTCGATCAGGAAATCGCCGTTTGACGTGTTCTCGTATTGACAGACGCGCGATTCGACCAGAGGCGCATCGGAGAGGGCGGGGAATCGCTTGCGTAGGACTTCTCGCGCGCGGCGGAGTCCTGCCTGCGTGATTTCGCGGCTCCCGGTCTCGGGATCGAATGCCGGGCCGTGATCGTCGAGAGCGATTTTGAACCCTCGCCCCTCAATCGACGGAATCGAGTATGCTCCTTCGCGCCAGGCGAGCCATGTAGGCATTGGCGGACATCCTGCGGGCGTGCCGAAGAAGAAAACCTCCTGTCTCGTCGGACGGATTCGTCCGCGTAGAATCTCTGGAAACAGCTTCGGCAGCCACGGACCGCAGGCGTAAACGACCACGCCGGCGCGGATGTTTCCATCGCCGGCGCGAATCTCGTAATCCGCTCCCGACGCTTCGACCACCGCCTGCACGGCGCGCCGCGCCATCAGCACGCCGCTCTCCGGCTCCCAGACTCCTTCCGTTCCGCGATCGAGCGTAATCTGCGGAAACCGCTTGCGCAGAGCGCTCGCGTTCAGCCGCTCATAGGCAACGCGGCATCGCGAGAGCACTTCGTAGGTGGCGACTAAGTATGGATCCGCCGGCTGGGCCGTCACCAGCACGCCGGTGTTGTGAAACAGCGTGGCGCAAACTTCTTTCCACCATGCGAGCGACCGCATCGATCCGCGTGTGTAAATCTCATCGGCGCCATACGCCATGCGGATGATGCGCGTCTCGCCGCCGGAGCTGGCCCGCGAATTTCCGGCTCCGTGCTGGTCGATCAGCCGCACACGCGCTCCGCTTCGCTTCAGATGATACGCAGTCCACGCGCCAAACGCGCCCGCGCCCACCACGACCACATCATATATTGCCGGCACGTTGGTATCATAACCGAGGTGACAACCTTCAAAGCTCTCCTCGCCACGAACGAAAACGGCAAGTTCGCCGCTGCAATTCAGCAAATTCCTTTGGGCGTGCTGCCGCCGGGCGAGGTGCTGGTGCGCGTCGCTTATTCGAGCCTGAATTATAAGGACGGCCTCGCCGTCACCGGCAAGCCCGGCGTCATTCGCAACTTCCCGATGGTCCCGGGCGTCGATTTCGCGGGAGTCGTGGAGGAATCAACCTCGGCGAATTTCAATCCAGGCGACGAAGTGGTGGCCACTGGGTGCGGAACATCCGAAATATTCTGGGGCGGCTATTCCGAGCTCGCGCGGCTGGATCAGGATTTTATCGTGCCCGTTCCCAAAGGCATGACGCTCAAACAGGCGATGGGCGTCGGCACCGCCGGTTTCACCGCGATGCAATGTGTGATGGAACTGGAGCGCCACGGCCTGAAGCCGGGGGGCCGGGAGGTGGTCGTCACCGGAGCCGCCGGAGGCGTGGGCAGCGTCGCCATCGCGATCCTGGCGAATCTCGGATATAAGGCGGTCGCGTCGAGCGGGCGAGCCGAGCAGCACGATTATCTGCGGAGCCTGGGCGCGAGCGCGATTATCGAGCGGGGTGTTCTGTCCGCGCCATCCAAAAGACCTCTGGAAGCGGAGCGCTGGGGCGGGGCAATCGATAACGTTGGCGGCGACACACTGGCAGGATTACTGCGCACCATGGCATTGGGCGCCAGTGTTGCCTCTTGCGGCGTGGCCGGCGGACCGAACGTCGCGACTACGGTGTTTCCGTTCATTCTGCGCGGCGTGAATCTCCTCGGTATCGACTCGATGCGTGTCCCCAACGCCCGCCGGCGCGAGATCTGGGCGCGCATCATGACCGATCTGCCGATGAATCTGCTCGACTCGATGATCGAAGTTGAACCGCTCAGCAGGATTTTCGAATTGGGCGAAAAGATTCTCGCCGGTCAGATCCGAGGCAGGACCGTCATCGATGTGAAAGGGTAGACCATGATCGTTCGCGACAAAGTTGTCGTCGTCACCGGAGCCGCGCATGGCATTGGCGAGGCGCTCGTAAAGAGATTCGATGCCGAGGGCGCGCGAGCCGTTGTCGCGGCCGATCTGGATGGCGAGGGCGCCGAAAGAGTAGCGCCGGATTCCGGTTTCGGTATGCGCGTCGACGTGGGATGCGAAGCGGACATCCAGAAACTGGTTGCCGAAACGATCTCACGTTACGGACAGATCGATCTATTCTGCTCCAACGCCGGGATTTTTATTCCCGGCGGCATCGATGCGCCCGTTGAAGACTGGCTCAAAATGCGCGATATCCATCTGCTCGCGCACGTCTACGCGGCGCGCGCTGTCCTGCCCGGAATGCTCGCGAGGGGCGACGGATACTTGCTTCAAACGGTCTCCGCGGCGGGCCTGCTGACGTCGCTTGAGTCGGTGGTCTACGCGGTGACCAAGCACGCCGCGCTCGGCCTTGCCGAGTGGCTCTCCATGACCTATGGAGACGCGGGCATTAAGGTTTCCGCGCTCTGCCCCCAGGGTGTGCGAACGAGCATGCTGATGCAGGACCCGAATAATTTCCTGGTGGAGGGCTCCGTGTCTGTCGAACAGGTCGCGGATTCGGTCATCGAAGGCTTGGCGTCGGAGAAGTTTCTGATCCTGCCTCATCCCGAGGTTGCCGAGTATTTCCGCCGCAAAGCCAACGATCACGACCGCTGGCTGCGCGGGATGCGCCGTCTGCGCGCGGACGTGATGGCGAAAAAAGCAGGCGAATAGCTGGTATTCGATTTGTGGCGCGCTCGCTCGCACGCGCCGTGTCGAGATTCGGCTCGACGCCAGGCATCGACACGAGTGTCGACGCGGCACGCACAAGTGCGTGCGCCACACAGCAGTGATCCGGGGACTAATCCTTGCTCGCGCGCCCTTCGATAATCTCAATGCGCATCTTGTCGGGCCCTTCGATAAACGCGTACTTCACCTTGCCCCCGGCGACGGATCTCGGCTCGTCCGTCACGGTCACGCCCTCTTTGCGCAGCTTCGCGATCGCGTCGTCCAGATTTTCCACGCTGATCCCAATGTGATCCACTACGCGTCCCTTGGTCGGCTCAAACGTCTTTCGATCCTCCCACCCGGGCATTTTCGACGTCCGCGCATATTCGATGGGATAAATAATGAAGTTCACGTCGTCCATCATGAACGACGACGAGGGCCCGATCTGCACGTCCCTATACATCCGGGCCTGAGCGCTACTCCGCGGCTTCACGCCGAAATGTTTTGCGTACCACTCGCCCGCGGCGACTGGATTTTCGCTCAACAAATGAATGTGCCCGAAATGGTGGAACGGGGCGGTATTCAGCTCGATCAGGGAGTTGTCCGGGCCTTGCACATAGGCGTAGAAAAATCGACCCATCTGCGTGCCGCCGCCGATGTCGCTGATGTCGGTAAGAGGCGTCGCGAATTTGGTGCCGGAGTCGAGCTGTTTCTGATACGTCGCCTTCACTTCTTCTGGATTCAAACCCGCGCCCCAACCGAAGTGCCAGATGGTGCTGACTACTTCGCTGGGCGGCGCGGCCGCGACCTTCTGGAACAGGATCCAACTTTTTTGCGTCCAGACCGCGTCCAGCAGTCCTTTGAAGCGTGCCTTTTCGGCGTCGAATTTGGTGGTGTAAAACTCGATGGCCGCCTGCGGGTCGGTCGAATTCAGATGCAAGTGGTGGAAGTGCGCATCGGAAACCGTTTGCGCAAACGCGGAAACGCAGCACAAGGCCAAAATCGCGACGGAGCGAGTGCGAAGCATAGAGGGAATTATACTTGAAGTTTGCAGCGCATCCACATCGTCTCCACCGGCGGCACCATCGAGAAAGTTTATTCCGAACAGCAGGGCGCAGTCGCGAATTTAGAAGACAAAATCGAGCGCTACCTCGGCCGCCTGCGCCTGCCCGACACGGAAGTCGACACTACCCGCCTGATGAACAAAGACAGCCTGGAGATGACCGACGCCGACCGCGCCCTGGTGCTCGACGCCGTGCGCGAAAAGCTGGATGCGCCCATCGTCATCACGCACGGCACCGACACGATGGTCGAGACGGGGCTATACCTAACACAGTCCCTGGGCGACCTGCAGTTTCCGATCATCCTGACGGGCGCCATGACGCCCCTTGGATTCGAATCGAGCGACGGACTGCAAAACCTCACGGAAAGTTTTCTCGCCGCACGCGTCCTCCCGCCTGGAATTTACGTGGTGATGCATAACCATGTATTTCCGGTGGATAAAGTGCGGAAGGATCGGGGCCGCGCGCAGTTTGTGGCACTGGACGACGCCTGAAGGCGTCGCTGCAAGCTGAAGCTCGCGCCACCTACGCTTTCAACGCCGACGCCACTGCCGTCGCGCTCTCCAGCAGGAATCCGGTATCCGCGCCGCAGCTCAAAAACTTCATCCCGCGCTCTTTCCAGAATTTCGCCAGTGCCAGCGCGCGCAGATGGATCCCCGGAGCCACGCCGTGTTTCAGGCAGCTTTCTTTCACCATCTCAATCGTCTCGATCATTTTGGGATGATCGAACTGGCCCGGTACGCCGAGGGAAATGGAAAGATCCGCTGGGCCGATCATAATCGCGTCGACGCCGGGGACTGAGAGCAGTTCGTCGCGTCTCTCCACTGCCAGCTTGGTTTCGATTTGCAGGACAACGAGCGTGTTCGCGTTCTGATGTTCGATGATCTGCGGAATGGTTACTTTTTCGTACGCGACGTGGGAAGGGGTGAGCCCGAATCCGCGGACGCCTACCGGCGGGAATTTCGTCCAGGAGACCGCGCGCGCCAGCAATGCGGGATCTTCGACCCGGGGGAAAATGATTCCCTGGGCGCCGTTGTCCAGCGCCCGCGCCACCAGCGCATACTGCAAATCCGCCACGCGCACGATCGGCATCAGGCCGGCGGCGACCGCTGCGCGATTGATGTCGGCCAGCGTTTCGAGGTCAAAAGGGCCGTGCTCGGAGTCGACATAGGTCCAATGAAATCCAGCGGCGGCGAGAATTCTGGCTACTTCAGGCGAGCGCAACTGGCCGAAGCTGCATCCGGCCTGGAGTTTGCCCTCCTTGAGGGCGTGCTTCACGGGGTTAATGTGCATTCTTAGATGCTAACAATACGATGGTCCGGACAGTCGAGCTCGACCGCGTCGTGCAGGCGCTCCACCAGATCCGGCCCGTGCGCCGCCAGGAACGGAAGGATGGAATAGAGGCGTTCCTGCAAGTGCCTGTGCGGATAAAGGAACCCGCTCAGGTATCGAGCGTCGCCCGCCGCGCGGCCGTTGCGGCGCATGATCTCGGCGGCGGTTTTTCGCCGCGCCTTGTCCAGTTGATACGAGATTTTTGCCTGGCTTTTATCGAGCGACGCCGCGAGAGTCGGGTCGAACCGCTCCAGTTCCGTCCGCACGCGAGCCAAGTGATTCATCACACCCGCCGTCTCCGTATCGAACGAGTGGGCCAGCGACTCGGGCACCAGCGAATGCGCCACGCGCTCTTTCAGATGCTCCTCGTCGATGAACACCTGCGGCAGCGTCAGCTTGTATCGCCCCAGGAGTTTCGTGGTATGAGGCTCCAGCAGCGTGAATCCGG
>CAVVNE010000089.1:0-10787 GCA_963749245.1 Bryobacterales bacterium | reverse complement strand
TGTTATGTAGCGCTTGGTTTCGTTCGCGTATTGCTCCCCCGGAATTCGTGTCGTTCTGCGAGGCGTACAGCTGACCCGAGCCATCAAACGGCTGATTGTAAATGATATCGGCACTGCACATGCCCGCCGCGGCCACTGCGATGCCAAGTAATGTTAAAGATCTGGAAGTCAAAGTCAATCCTCCGAAATTGGTGTTAGGATAGAACTACTCCTAAGATACTATGCCTATTCAGGCACGCTGTCAACAGGACCTTTTTGCTAAGGCCCTCGCTATCCCCTGGCTCACGGTCGCGGTTATAACCCCATCCTCACCAGGAGCCTGGGAATTCCCTATCGAACTCCGACAGTAGGGCGGACGCCCCGTCCGCGCCGGACCCCCCCGGTCCGGCTATGCCACTGCACGCCAGCGTCCGGGCGGACCGCCCCACGATACGGCAGATCGTCAAACCGCCCGGCATAGCGTATCCTGACACTTTGCCCATGGCATCCGACACCGAAAATCCCTACGACTGGAAGCACACTCTGCGAGGCATGGTCGCCCTGGCGGCGGTTTACTGCGCAGTGGTTTACCTGGTCCCGAAGCCGGCAATGGTGAAGCCGGAGGGATGGAGGCTAACCGGAATCTTCATCGCGACCATCGCCGGATGCGTGGTGCAACCCATTCCCAGCGGGGCGCTCGTGCTGCTCGCGGTGACACTCTCCGCGATTTTCGGCGGGTTGACCGTCGAGCAGGCGCTGGCCGGGTACGCGGACAAGGCCGTCTGGCTGGTAATGGCCGCGTTTTTCATTTCCCGCGCCCTGGTGAACACCGGCCTCGCGCGCAGGATCGCGTTGTTTTTCGTGCGGACGTTCGGAAAAAGTTCTCTTGGCGTATCCTACGCGCTGTCCATGTCGGACCTGGTGCTGGCCGGGGTGATTCCTTCGAACGGAGCGCGCTCGGGCGGAGCGATATTGCCTATTGTGCGGTCAATTGCGGAGTTGTACGGCTCAAAACCGGGCGCGACCGCGGGGCTGCTGGGTTCGTTTTTAATGACCGCGGTGTATCAGAGCATCTGCGTGACCTCGGCGATGTTTTATACCGGCCAATCGAGCAATCCGCTGGCCGCGAGGATCGCGGGAACGTTCGGGTATCAGGTGACGTGGGCGAGCTGGATAGAGGCGGCGATTGTGCCGGGGCTCGTCTCCATGCTGGTCGTGCCGTGGGTGGTCATGAAGATGAATCCGCCGGAGGTAAAGCACACGCCGGAAGCGGCGGCCTTCGCGGCGCGGGAGCTGCGCGCGATGGGTTCGTTGAAGCGCGGCGAACGCTCGATGGCCGCAGTGTTCGTGCTGGTATGCGGGTTCTGGGTGACGTCGTCCTGGACCGGGATCGACGTGGCGGTGACGGCTCTGCTGGGCGCGGTGGCGCTGATCCTGACCGGAGCTTTAACTTGGGAAGACGTGAAGGGCGAACGCGCGGCCTGGGATATTTTCATCTGGTATGGAGGCCTGGTGCGCCTGGGCATGGCGCTGAATGAAGCGGGCGTGACCAGGGCTCTGGCGGAAGGAGTGGGGCACATGTTCGGCGGGCGCGGATGGATGGGCCTGTTCGCGGTCGCGCTGATCATTTATTTTTTCGCGCACTATGCATTTGCCAGCATCACAACGCACCTGATCTCGATGTTTCCGGCGTTCCTGGCCGTGCTGCTGGCCAAAGGAGGGCCTCCGGGTCTGATGGTCTACGCCTTCGCGTGCTTCGCGAATCTTTCGGCGGGCCTGACTACTTACGGGACGACTCCTGCGCCGATGTTTTACTCGCAGGAGTACGTGCCGCTAAAGTTGTGGTGGCAGGTGGGGCTGGTGGTGGGGGTGGTGAACGTGGCGATCTGGTCCGTTATTGGTTTTAGCTGGTGGAAATTCTTGGGGATCTGGTGAGGGCATCATGGGCGCATTGCATCCGGATTTGAAGGGCCGCGTGGCGGTGGTGACGGGAGCGAGCCGCGGCATCGGCAAAGCGCTGGCCTTGCGCCTCGCGTGCGAAGGAGCCGACCTCGTCATCGCCGCGAAGAGCGAGACGTCAAGCGAGAAACTGCCAGGGTCCATTTACGATGCGGCGGAGGAAGTGCGCGCGCTGGGGCGCAGGGCGCTGGCGGTTCCGACCGATGTCCGTAATGAGGACGCCGTGCGCGCGATGATCGAGAAAACGGTCGCGGAGTTCGGGCGCATCGATATTCTGATCAACAATGCGGGCGCGCTGTGGTGGCAAAAGGTGATCGACACGCCTCCGAAACGCTTCGATTTAATGATGGGCGTGAACGTGCGCGCCGCTTATCTGACCAGTCATTACGCATTGCCGCACATGGTCAAACAAAGGTGGGGACACATTATCAATATGTGCCCGCCGATTTCGACGGGGCCAAATCCGGGGCACGTCTGTTACATGATCACGAAAATGGGGATGGCGCGCCTGGCGATCGGGATTGCGTCCGAGCACCGGGCCGACAACATCGCGGCAAACGCTCTCTGGCCGCGGACGATTATCGAGAGCCAGGCGTCCATCAACTGGGGCATGGCGACTCGCGAGCAGTGGAGGACGCCGGAAATTGTCTGCGACGCAACGATGGCGATCCTGGCCCAGGAACCTCCTTCTTATTCGGGCAACCAGGCGATCGACGAAGAGGTACTGAGCGAACTGGCGGGTATCACGAATTTCGATCATTATTGGTGCGAGGGGAAGCCGCCGGAGACGCCGATTTATATAGATAAATCGCTGTAAACCTGGCTAGGGTCGCCATTTTTTTAGTGACAACGGGTACTTTTTAGTGGTATTATTCTCTGATATTGGTAGAGTTAGCGCCCGCTGACTAGTACCGATGAGGAGGCTCGGAGATGACGAAGTTCGGGTTTATGCGGCTTGGGTTGGCAATGACTGCACTCTGCGCCGCGACCGCTGTTGCGTCCGCAACAACTGTTTATTTGCAACCATTAGCCGGGGAGCTACCCATCAACGCGGGAGGTTTTGTTACGGTCACTGAGCCGTTTCCCACCGCGGGCGACGCTTATACCAGCGCCACGGATGGCAATGGAGTCATTCCGGTGGGTGGACAGACCGCTTATCAATGGACTGCGGGCGACTCCGTAACCTCATCCCTTTTCATTTTGGGCGGGCCTACCGTGGTCGGCCTGAGCGCCAATTGGACGTATCAGGACGTTATTGGTGGTGGCAACAGCGAGACCTGGTTCGTTTATGTCAACGGCGTGGCGGTCGCGGAAGCGGTCCTACCTGATTGCAGCTTCTGCGGTACGGATTTTACGGTCGCCGGGTCAGTATCCTTCGCCGACATCCTCCCGGTCGGCGGCGGGTACACGGTCCAATTGGTTCTTCAGAATACCCTTCCCTTCGGCGGCGGATCGGTGGCGTGGCTGGATGGCGGAACCACCGGGTTAGACAACAGCACTCCAGAGCCTACCAGCCTGCTGCTGGTTGGTTCGGGAATGCTCGCATTCGCCGGGCTCCTGCGGCGTAAGCGCGCATAAGCACGCCTTTCTTTGGTACCAGTGCTTCTTTGGTGTATGATGACGGGCCATGAGTCGTCCTTTGTCCGCTCGTCGCGCGTTCCTCCGGTTCCTCGCCGGTAGCCCGCTGGCGGCTACCGCCATCGCCCAGGAATCGATTCCCACCATCGCCCACGCCAGCGATGCCCTCGACGTGATGGACTTTGAGCCGTTGGCTCGCAAAGCGCTTCCTCCGGCGCATTGGGGCTACCTGGCGACGGGCGTCGACGACGACTTGACCCTCCGGATGAATCGTGAGGCGATGACGCATTACCAGTTGCGCGCCCGCCGCCTGGCAGGCGTCGCCAAGACCGATCTTCGGACCGAAGTATTTGGCGCCCGCTGGGACATGCCCATCTACATCAGCGCCGTCGGCGGCCAGAAGCAATTTCATCCGGAAGGCGAGTTGGCTACGGCTCGCGCGGCCAAGGCGGAGAAGACCGTCCAAATGCTTTCCACCGTCACCACCGTCAGCGTAGAAGACGTCGCCAAGGCGCTCGGGGTCGCGCCCTGGTATCAGCTCTACATGCCTACCTCGTGGACGGACACCGAGAAAATGGTCGGGCGCGTGGAGGCCGCGGGCTGTCCGGTGCTGGCCTGGACCATCGACGTGTTGGCCGGGCGAAACACGGAAACCGCTACTCGATTTGCGCGGATGGACACGCGCGAATGTTCGTCCTGCCACGCGGTGAATCCGGTTACCGGGTCCTTGACGCTGCGCAACCGCACCAAGCCGATGTTCGCGGGGCTCTCCGGCGAGATGAATCCGCCGGGCGCTGATTGGAGCTACGTCGACCGGCTCAAGAAGATAACGAAGATGAAACTGGTCCTCAAGGGCATCGACACCGCCGAGGACGCCCGGCTGGCGCGGGAACACGGTGCCGACGGAGTGGTGGTTTCCAATCATGGAGGCCGCGCCACCGAGACTGGCCGCGGCACCATGGACATCCTGCCGGAGGTGGTGGACGCGGTGGGCGGACAGATTCCGGTCTTTGTCGACGGCGGATTCCGCCGCGGCACGGACGTTTTCAAGGCGCTGGCAGTCGGCGCCCGCGCGGTGGGCATCGGCCGCCCGTACATCTGGGGCTTGTCGGCATTCGGGCAGGCCGGCGTCGAAAGGGTCCTCGCGATTCTGCGCTCCGAACTGGCCCTCACCATGCGGCAGTGCGGCATCGCGTCCGTCGCCCGGATCACGCGAGCGTCGATTCTGCATCTCGGCGCCCGTATGTAGCGCGGTTCAGCGGTACGTTTTATCGTCCAGCTTGCTGAGGTCGAGCCCCGGTTCCAGAACGCCGACCGCGACCACCGCGAACGTAAAGACGCTCGTGCCTGGTTCCAGGTGCCCTCCGAAAGCCTTTTCAGGATTCGCCAGCGTGATGTGGGCATGAATCCGTCCGCCGATAATGAAGCCGTTCATGCCGATAATGTCGGCGGGTGCGGTGGGGTCTTTTACGAAAGTATCCTTTGAAGGAAAGTCCCGATTCGATACCTCGTGCACCTGGTAGCCTCGCACCGATCCGAAGGCCGATAGGATGACCCCGTTGTGGATCTTCTCCTGCTTCACCATCTTTTCGAACACGGCCAGCAGGTCCGTCCCGAACTTGAAACGCAGGATCACCACGCGCTCGAAATGTCCCGTGAGCGCATAGGCGTCGGGCACCTGAGCGCTGTTGGCCTTCCTGTCGTCGGCCGGGTTGGGCGATGGATTGACGGCTTCGCGCCGCGTCTGCTGCGCGCCCAGAAGGCCGGCGAAGGATACGAGGAGAATTGCCGTTTTCATGACGATTACTCCGACAACGCCGCCAGCACTTGTTCCGCGTGGCCTTCGGGCTTGACCTTGGGGAAAATCTTGGCGATTTTTCCATCGGCGCCCACCAGAAAGGTGGTCCGCTCGATGCCCATGTATTTCCTGCCGTACATGCTCTTCTCCTTCCACACGCCGTAGGCTTCGGCGATGGAATGGTCGGGGTCGGCGGCGAAGGCGTAGGGCAGCCCGTACTTGGTGGCGAATTTCTGCTGCGCTTCCGGCTTATCGGGGGAGAGGCCGACGATCATCGTTTCCTGCTTGTCGAATTTCTTCGAAAGATCGCGAAATTCGCAGGCTTCTTTCGTGCATCCAGGCGTGTCCGATTTGGGGTAAAAGAACAGCACCACGCGCTTGCCTTTCAACTTGGAGAGCTGGAATGCGCCGGATTTGATCTCGGGCGCTTTGTCGCCGATTTGGAGAGCCATATGCGGAGATTGTAGACTAGAAGGTATGAAAAAGGGAATCATCGCGACGAGTTGCCTTGCCGCCGGTCTCATGATCGGTGGTCGTGTTTTTGCCGCACCCCCCGCCGGCGACGCCGAGAAGGGCAAGGCCGTGTTCGAGGACAATTGCGCGGTGTGCCACAACGCCGACAGCGAAGAGAAGAAGATGGGTCCCGGGCTGAAGGGCCTTTTCAAGCACGAGAAACTGAAGAACGGCAAAAAGCCCACCGAAGCGAACGTCAAGGCGATCATCAACGCAGGCGGCAACGGAATGCCTGCCTATTCGGACATGTTGAGCGACGAAGAGCGCGACAACGTGATCGCGTATTTGAAGACGCTGTAGTTTACACTGGAAGAAGTTCGCTCGAACGTCCTCATCGTCTAGTCGGCCTAGGACATCGCCCTTTCACGGCGGTAACGGGGGTTCGAATCCCCCTGGGGACGCCACACAGTTAAAAAGAGATATCAGTTCTTGGAATTTTACTTGGCGTGTCGCGATGACACTACGGTGACGATGGAGCGCGAACTCGCACTGCATTAAGCAGCCCCGGCCTCGAAAATCAGTGTGGAACAGTCGGTTCCGCGCCAATCTCCTAATCCGCTTTTAAACGATTCGGAATGTGCGAGACTCACGTTAATGGTCGCGATCTTTCACATCACGAACGTCGCGAATATCCCCTCAATTTTGGAACAAGGCGGCTTGTGGTGTGATCGAGAACGGTTAGAGCGTTGCCCGAATGCGGTAAACATCGCGTATCAGGATCTTAAAGAGCGCCGCGCTCAAAAACCTGTTGACGTGGGACCGCGCGGAACTTTGGCAGATTACGTACCGTTCTATTTTGCCCCACGCTCTCCGATGCTGTTTGCGATCCACAAAGGCCTGGTTCAGGGATATGCTGGTGGTCAGAGGGGTGTTGTGCACCTCGTTAGTTCATGCGAGGCGATTCGCGACGATGGGCTGAGGTTTGTCTTTACTGACGGCCATGCGGTCAAGCGGTTTACGTCGCAGTTCGATAATCTAGATCAATTGAATGAGATCGACTGGCCCTTAATGAAGGCTACTTACTGGCATGACACGGATGAAGACAATGATCGAAAACGTCGCCGTCAAGCGGAATTTCTCGTCCGAAATTTCGTTCCTTGGACACTGGTCGAACGATTGGTTGTGATGGACGGAGCCCAAGCCGATTCGGTTCGCGGCCAACTCGCTGCTTGCGAGCACTGCCCCGATGTTGTTGTAAGACGCGATTATTATTACTTATGATTGAGCACAGTCACGGGAACATCCTAGAGGCCGATGCCGAGGCGCTCGTCAACACAGTCAACACAGTTGGGGTGATGGGCAAGGGCATCGCGCTGCAGTTCCGCCAGGCGTTTCCTGATAATTATGCCGCGTACGTGGTCGCCTGCAAGCACAACGACATTAGACCTGGGCATGTCATGTTATTCGATACGGGACGATTCGAAAACCCGCGCTTCATTCTGAACTTCCCAACGAAGCGTCACTGGAAAGGTAAGTCAAGGATCGAGTATATCGAGGCGGGTCTGAAGGACTTAGTCGCGACCGTGCAGCAGCATGAAATTCGATCAATTGCGATCCCGCCACTCGGTTGCGGTAATGGCGGCTTGAACTGGTCAGATGTCCGACCCGTTATCGAACTCGCCATGAGCGAGTTGCCTCACGTGCGGGTGCTTCTCTTCAGCCCCGATGGAGCGCCGGCTCCCGAGGAGATGAAGGTTCGCACTGCCCCGCCCAAAATGACGGATGGGCGAGCATCGCTACTTGGCGTCATGCTGGCATACGCTGCATCGGGTTATCGGCTGTCACTGCTTGAAATTCAAAAGCTAGCGTATCTTCTTCAAGAGGCGGGCGAGCCTCTTCGGCTCAGATTCGAGAAAAATCGATATGGACCCTACGCCGAAGCTCTCAATCACGTCCTTCAAAGGATTGAGGGCCACTTTATCCGCGGCTACGGCGATCGCTCTAGTGATGCTGGCATTCGGGTGCTACGGGAGGGTGAAGCAGCCGCCTGTGAGTATCTGAGTCACCGATCAGAGACGCAGCAACGGATACAGCGCGTCGTCGAATTGATTGATGGTTTCGAAACCCCACGTGGTCTTGAATTGCTCGCCACGGTTGATTGGCTGGCGAAAGCGGATGATCGAGTACGGGCCGATCCTGAGCAGGCAGTAGCCGCGGTACATGAATGGAGCGAGCACAAGCGCAAAGCGTTTCCTGCTTCGCATATACGGGTAGCTTGGAGACAGTTGGCGGAGTGTGGTTGGTTCTCCGGTCGCTTGGGATCTGCACTCAACGGCGTGCCAAATTAAGATGAGGGGGGAAACCCGGGACAGCGACCACTTCCTCCGATTTCTTTGACATCATCCACGCTAGGTCCGCACTTCCGCCGCACAGGCCGAGGAGCAAGCGAGCTGCCGCGCCTAAGGCCGACGCGGCGCAGGCTTCGTTTGTTGTTTAAGTAGTGTAAGCGGTCGTTGCCCGGATTTCCACAACGGCTGCTATGACAATCCACCAAATAGAGAGGCGCCCAGTACCTGCCGCACTCGCTTTCCTAGAACCATCCGCTGATGGAAATGATCCGTTCGGTAGATAGCGCGTCCAGCCACAGAAAAGCATGCTGAAAGTGTGGTGGACAGGATTTTCGAGACATTAGTGGCGGCGATCATCGCAATGGGCACAGGGCACACAATCGCGAGCATCTATCGCGAAAGGCAGGAACACCTACGCTGGCGCGAGGCCGTGAAGCGGCTTAAATTTGGAGATTCGAACACGTCGAGTTAAAGGGAAGCCTCTCCGGAAAAAAGGACAAAGGGCTGTGCGGTGTTACAGGACGTTGTGAATGTACGCCAGATCCTTCCTCACCGCCGCCACGCGCGTCGCAACGTCCATGCCTCCGTCATATTCCAGATGCAGCGACATCGGACCCGCATATCCCGCCTTCGTGAAATCCCCGAACACCTGTTTCCAGTTCACCATGCCCTCACCCATCGGACACCAGACCGCGTTCCAACCCTTGGCCTCTTTCTTCCACAGAAAATCCTTCATCGCCACCATCTTCAGCCGCGGCGTGACGATCCTCTGCGAGATCTCGTGTCCGCCGAGCCCTCCTTCAACAGTCGCGTGCCCCGGGTCGTAATAAAAACCGGTCCAGCGCGGGTCCAGGTCGCGGATCATTTCCCACGTGTCCCACACCGCCTGGCCGACGTAGGTTCCGGAATGGTTGTGCAGCCCCATGGTGATCTTGTGCTCCCCCGCCAGCGCGGCGAGCCCGCGAATATCGGCGGCGACTTCCTTGATCCTCGTCAGCGGATCGACTGAGCCGTAACGCCAATAGCCGGGCTTGAAGTACGGAATCCCGAGGCTGGCCGCGGTTTTCAGCGTCGGCGCGGCCGCCGGGTTCGATACCGACGTCAGCTCCGTGGTGATCATCGGCACTTCCAAACCCGCCTTGCGTAGCGCCTCGACGGCGCGCGGCAGATCCTCCGTAACCCGCTCCGGCAACACGTGACCTTTCGGACGCACCGTGAGGTCGATGCCCGCGAAGCCCAGATCCCGGCAGGTTTTCCCCAGCTCGTCATACTTCAGCTCGGGAAAATGTTTCGAAAACATGCACAACATGGGGCGTTTGGCGTCCGCCATCAGAGGGACCGCCGCCGCGGCTAAAAAAGTTCTTCTGGTCATGCAACCACTCCTAACCCGGGACCATCGATGCCGTCAGTCCGAATGAGCCCGTCTTTCACCATAAAGATGCCGGGAAATTTCTTTTCCCAACCAACATTCGCGGCCGGCACATACTGGCGCGCGTTCGCTTCAATCGCCTTGACGCCGGGCACGTGCGCGGCGAGCGTCACCGAATGGACCAGCGACGCTCCCGGACACGTCAGATCCTGGACGCACAGAAACACTTTTTTCTTCTGCCCCAGCGCCGCGATCAGCAGCGATTCGGTCTGTCCCTTGCACGCCTTCAGCGCCGCGCCCGAATATCCCAGTTCGAGCGCCAGCAGAAACGTTTCCTTGCTCACCAGCGACTCGTCGATCACCACAGGCACCAGCTTCGCGGCCTCATGCACCACATTTTCGGGATGCGCCTTCAAGTCGCGAGCCGTAGGCTGCTCAATGTACTGGATGCGCGAGTAAGCCGCCGCGGAGCGCGCTTTCAGATCGTGCAAAAAATTGATCAAATAAGCCACATTCGGGCATTTTTCGTTGAAATCGAGCGAATAGACGGCAGTCTTCGCGCTCTTCACCGCCGCTTCGTGGACGCGAATCACGCGATCCTGATCCCATTTGCGGTCGTCGCCGTTCAGCTTGATTTTGATGTGTGTAATTCCGTTGTAGCGAATCCATTCGGGCAGATTTTCGGGCAGCCCGTCGCCCACCGGTTTCACCACGTCCTCCGGCATGATGGGATCGACCGCGCCCACCAGATGATACAGAGGCAGCTGCGGAGTCGCGCGCGGCAGCACGTAACGATCGAGCGTCTCCCCGCGAAACTCCGGGCCCAGATAGTAGCTCAAGTCGTTTTTCAGAAACTCCGGGCCCAGAGTCTGGAAGCAATTTCTCTTATGCAGCTTGCCGTAAGCGTCATGAACCGCTGCATCGAAAGGACTGGCCGTTACCAGCACGCAAAGCGGCGGAATCGGCTCCGCGAGGTTCCTTGAAACCTCCCCCGCAGCATCCGAATATCGCGGCGCGAGCGCGATATTCAAATCAATGGGATGGCCCCATTCTTTATGCGCGGCCGTCAACGTGGCGATGCGCTCGGCCAGTTCCTTCATCGCGCCGAGCGTCTGCGCATACGTCAGTTTCTTCGACGGGAACGACCACACGTTGCCCATCGACATGGAACCGAAGCCGATGGCACTGCGCCCGTCGCGGCCTTCCACCCGGCATCGCACGTTGCACAGCGTGACGCGATCGACCACGGAGCCGCCGAATTTAATGGGAGTGCGGTAAAGAAAATCCTCGTACGAAGTGTGGA
>CAVVNE010000088.1:0-17399 GCA_963749245.1 Bryobacterales bacterium | reverse complement strand
TGGTCCCCGTGAATCCTTTCGGGGTGATGCCTACGATGGTGAACAGGTGGCCATTGATGCGCACGCGTTTGCCCACCAGTTCCGGGTCTGCTCCCTTTTTCTTCCAGAAGGGATAGGTCACGATCACTGTCAATTCCGAACCCGTTTTTTCTTCTTCCGGGAGGAACGCGCGCCCCTTCAGCAGCCTCACCCCGAGCGTGGAAAAGTAGTTGGAGGAAACCACGGCGGCGAAAGTCCGCCGGGTCTGATCGCCTTCCTGGACGCCGACCATCGCCAGGTTCATCGCTGCCAGGCTCGAAAAAGCCTGGTTATTGTCGCGGATGTCGACATAGTTCGGATAGGAAAACGCCCGATACTTGTCAGGATGCTTCGCGTCGCGGCTGTAAAGGCCGGCCAGTTCTTCCGGGTTCTGCACATGCAGAGGCTTGAGCAGAAACGCATTGACCAGGCTGAACACCGCGCTGTTCGCCCCGATTCCCAGCGCCAATACCAGTACCGCCGCAGCGGTAAACCCCGGCTTGCTCAACAGCATCCGAATCCCGTAACGAACGTCCCGCCAAAGGTGAGGCATGGTACGGTTACGAATAAAGCTGGATTACGGTTCCATAAAATGCCAGGTGGCGCGGGGCCATGCCCCGCGAAAGACTTCGACCGCAAACAGTGATGGAGGGGATAACCCGGTCACCGGATTGACGAGACGCCAAAACGGGAGCATACTTTTTCCGAAGGGGCCGTTTTATGAGTCAACCGCGGTTCGCGCCGCTTCCGGTCTTCGCTCTACTCCTGGCAGTGTGGTCCACCGCCTCCGGTCAATCGGTCCGATCGACGCACTCGGGCCTGGTTTACTTCTTCGAAGGTTATGTCTACGTCGGGGACCAGCAACTTCAGCAGAAATTCGGACGGTTTCCGGAAATCGGCGAAGGCGGCGTGCTGCGGACCGAACTCGGCCGTGCCGAAGTGCTTCTCACCCCCGGCGTTTTCTTGCGTGTGGATGAGAACAGCGCCGTCCGTATGCAATCGGACCGCCTCACCGATACGCGAATCGAATTGCTGCGCGGGTCCGCCATCCTCGAGGTGAGCCACGAGGCAGTCGATCCGCCGGACACGCTTCTTTACAAGGGCTGGCTGGTGCGTGTGCCGCAGGACAGCATCGTTCGCATCGACTCCGGGCCGCCGCAGCTAAGGGTTTTGAGCGGCACTGCTGACGTCTCCGCCGAAGACTCCGCCGAAGGCGACCCCGCGCCCGTGACCGTTCGGCGCGGCGAGGTGCTGCCCTTCGCCTCGGTGCTGGTTCCAGAACAGGCGACCACCCAGGCGGAGGACGCCTTCAACCTATGGGCCATGAACCGCAGCTCGGTGGTCTCTGAAGACAACACCATTGCCGAAGGAATCACCGACGATCCCGATCAGATCGATACCTCCGGCGCCGCGCTCGGCGGCTTTACCTATTTTCCGCAGACCGGCATTCCGTCCCTGGGAATCACCTACCCGTACGGACTCAGTTTCTGGAGCCTCGATCCATTGTGGGTGAATCCCTATCTTTCGATGAACCCGTACGGCGTATGGTATCGACCGTTGCCGCTGATAAGGCCGCTCTATCCCCGGCCGATCACGATTTTCCCGGCAAACGGCGCGATCGGGGGGCCTTTCCATCCGAGTTACCCGAGACCTGCCGTTCCGCTCTTGCCTCGAATTCCGATCACCGTTCCTCACGCGACGGCGCCGCACGTCATTCGGCGCTGACCTCCGCTATTTGGAAGGAGCGTAGTAGCCGAGCCTCCAGTGGGCTTTGAGATTGGGGACTCCGGGCGGCGTGGTTATTTTCACTTCCACCTTGCGGTACCCGCCGTCGTTCTTTCGATTCGTGGAGCGGTAGGCGAGAACATATTGGTTCCGCAGCTCAATGGCGATCCTTGCGGCGACGCTCGGCAGATCGTTGGCATCCGAGGCGCTGAAAGCGCGGCCTCCTGTTTGTTCCGCCAGTTGGGATAACAGGCGCGGTCCGTTGACTTCCTCCTTGCTGAGGCCCGGAAAAAGGGAGGGCTGAAACACGCCCATGGCGTAGACTTGCACATCGGCTTCGCGCACCAGGGACTCGATTTCACCCGCCGAATACCGGCTGTTGTTGTCGCCGCCGTCGGATATGATCAGGATCGCCTTACGGGGATTTTTCGCCTTGTGCATCTCGTGGAGCGCCAGCTCAGCGCCATCGAACATGGCCGTGAGCCCGCCCGCCTCGGCCGACGCCAGCTTGTTCTGAATTTGCTCGAGATCATTCGTGAACCCGGCCGTCAACGACGCCTGGTCGCCGAACTCGACGAGAAACGCCTCGTCTTGTGCGTTCATGGTTCGAAGGAACTGGGCGACGGCTCGCCGCGAAGTGCGGAGCTTATCGCTCATGCTGCCGCTGGTGTCGAAAACCAAGCCAACCGATAACGGAGCGTCCTCGCCCGAAAAACTCGCGATCGTCTGCTGGGTCCCGTCTTCAAAGAGACGAAAATCGCCTTTTTGAAGACCGAGCACGAAGCGGTTCTTGGCGTCCGTGACGCTGACGGGAATCAGCACCAGCGTCGTATCGAGAGTGAACCGCGCCCCCGGCTGTTCGACGGCCTGTCCAACAGATGGCGCCGCGGCAAGAATCGCCGCACAAACCAAAGCAAGCCGCACGATGGAAAGTCTATCAAGTTCAGCAAGCGTCAAACATGCGGAGCCCCAAGCTGTCGAGTCAGTGCGAAACCTCCAGTTGCAAAACGTGGGGCGGGCTATCAGCCGGCAGCCGCCCTCTGGGCGGCTCTTAGCAAGAAGCCTGCTGGAAGCAGGCTGCCGGCTGATAGCCCGCCCCACACGTTCCTGGCCCTCACCGTGACTCAATCGTGACGTCCTTGTATTCGTCAAACAATCCCGCGTTGTGCATCTGCCAGGCAATCGGCCCCGCCTTGCCCGCCGCCGCGTCCTTGAAGTCCAGTACCTCAACGGCACGGCTCCCCGGCGGCTGCGCGACTGCCATGCGGGCGGTTCCGCTGGCGGCGTCGGCGAGTATCTCAACCCGGCTCCACTCGTGGACGTCGACGCGCGTCTTGGTTACGGAAGTGAACTCCGCGCCCCCGTTATTATTCATTCCCGGCCGGTAATCCCAGTGCCCTCCGTTGGGCACCTGGAACTGAATCCCGCCAAGCGCGTCGAGAGGCTTCTCCCCATGCTCCGGGCGGCTGCAAAAAATCAGAACGCATGCCTGATGATCCGGATTGCCCGAGACATGCCTCATCGTAAACATCAGGCGGAAGCGGCGGTAATCCTTCGCCGTGTAGATCACTCCTCGCCCGGCACCGGTGCTCGCCATCGCGCCATCCTTCACCACCCAGCCGGTGAGGGAACTCCGCGCCAGCTCTCCCGGATAAGCGTCTTCCAGCAGAAGCTTGTTCAGCCTCGCGAGTTGTTGCCCCTCAGGATTCGCCCGCAGCAACTTCACGGTTTCAGGGCGCAGGACGACATCGCTGAACCGCGCTTGGTCATAGATCGACGGTCCGGCGATCGCCTGATTCAGCTCTTTTGTGAGCG
This sequence comes from Bryobacterales bacterium, assembly GCA_963749245.1. Classification (GTDB taxonomy): domain Bacteria; phylum Acidobacteriota; class Terriglobia; order Bryobacterales; family Bryobacteraceae; genus Palsa-187. The sequence goes on along the minus strand of CAVVNE010000088.1, from coordinate 13,841 downwards.
CGGAGAGGATCGCCTTGGCATTGGCGCTCGAGGCCGAATAAGTGGCCAGATCCGCCCTCATCGAATCCGGCAGCCGCCCGCGCAGAAACACAGACACCGGGTCTGTCCCGTTGGCAAGCCGGCGGGCAAAGGCCGCGGGATCCGTAATGCCGCCGCTGGCCAGCGACGTAGCGCTGTTTTCGATCTGAATCCATCTATCGAGCGTCTTGCCGTCGAAAAGGGAGACTGCTTTTGGAGACTCTCCCCGAACAGTCGCGACCGAGGCGGCGGCCGTCATCCCAGCCAGCTTTACCAGGGCCCTTCGGCTGATCTCATTCGGCATGGCGAACCTCCTGCTTTCGGGGCAAAGTTTATCACACGGGATCGCGGTACAATCCGGCAGGAGGAATTCCCAGGGGGAATTCCGTGTCAGGAGGAATTCCGTATGCATCGCCGCGGATTCATTCAGGCCGCTCTCGCAGCCGCCGCCAGCCCGATCTTTGCGGTCGCGCAGGAAGCTTCCTCGCGCGCCAGGACTCTGAACCTGAAAATCACCGGGATCAAGACCTTCGTGGTGAATGCCGGCAGCTTGAACTGGGTCTTCTGCAAGATTTACACCAACGGTGGTCTGGTGGGCCTGGGCGAGGGCTCCGTCACCAGCAAGGAAGCCACGGTCGCCGAGGCCATCAGGGAGCATGAACGCTTCCTCGTCGGCAAGGACCCCACCGACATCGAGTTTCTCTGGCAATCGATGTTTCGCGTACCGCGCTGGCGCGGCGGGCCGATCCTTAACTCGGCGATCAGCGCCGTGGAGATCGCTCTGTGGGACATTTTCGGCCAAGCGCTGGATGTTCCGATCTACAAGCTGCTGGGCGGCGCGGCGCGCAGCCGCGTCCGGATGTATCTCGACGTCGGAAGCGCTCCGGAAGACTTCCTTCGCGCCAGGGAACTGGGTTATACCGCCGCCAAGACCACGCCGCTTTCGCCCGCCAATAATCTGGTGCAGCCCACCTCGATGATCCGCGAAGGCGTTCGTAAGCTCCAGGCGATCCGCAAAGCGGTAGGAGACGATTTCGATATCGCGGTCGACGCCCACGGCCGCTGCACCACGGCCATGGCGATCGACTTTTGCACTCGCGTCGAAGACATCGGGCTCCTGTGGGTCGAGGAGCCGACCCAACTGGAGGACCTTGGCGAACTCGCCCTGCTGCGCCAGAAAACCAGGACCCATCTGGCCACCGGAGAGCGTTCCTTCACCAAGTACGGTTTCGCCGATTTCTGCTCCCGTCACCTGGTGGATTACATTCAGCCCGATGTATGCCACGCGGGCGGAATTCTGGAGCTGAAGAAGATCGGTGTTCTCGCCGAGACCTATCGCGTGGACCTGGCGCCTCATAACCCGCAGAGCACCGTCAGCACGATGGCCTCCCTGCATGTGGACGCCACCACACCCAACGCGGCGATTCAGGAATACACGCTCAACCGCACGGCATGGGCTCAGGAGCTGTTCGGGGACAGCGGGCCGGTGATCAAAAACGGCTACGCGGATCTCCCAAGCCGGCCGGGGCTGGGAGTCACGTTGAACGAAAAGGTAGCCGCCGCGCACCCCTACAAGCCCACCAACAGGCCCGAGTACAAATTCGGCGACGGGTCGGTCACCGACCAGTAGACGGCCAGTTTCTCAGCCTGACTAACGTGGGCAGGGCCGCGCCCTGCAGCCGGCTCGCAGTCGGCTCATGTTGACGGGCTGCGGCACAATTGAAGATGACCACTTCGCTCGCGCGCTCGCAACGATTGATTTAATCGGCCCGCAAACAGGCTTCGCGCAATCGGCTTCTGGGAGGCTATTTCACTTGGACCGTGCTGCAACCAACTCCGTATCCGGCTTGGATTTCCAGAGATGAATCGCCTGCAGTGGGTTCGATGTGAAGCGGGGTGTGCACCGGGGTGACTCCTCCCCCGTCGATCCGTAACTCGAACGTGCCCACGAGATGGCCGGGGAATGAGAAATTGCCGTAGGTATCGGTATTCACATGCGCCACTTGGCTCTGTGTTGCGTCCAGCAGAACAATCTCCAAGCGCTGCGGCGCGCGTCCCATGGAACCGGTCGCGTGGCCTTCAAGCTTCTTTACGTGCAACTCTACTTGGGGGCACTGGAGCTGATCCGTATACCACAGGCCGCAACTTGTCCAGGTCAGGTTCAGGTCAAGTTTGTCGGCGCGCGCTGGAGCGGCGGGATCCACGGCGATGCCGATGAGACCTTCAACCTGCCCGAAAAAGGCAGAGTAGGGCTTCAGGTGGATGAAATAGAGACCCGGGACGAGTTTGCCGAAGTCAAACGCGCCGCGATCTGTGGTGTTGATGCTGGAAAGAATCTGCCCGGAGATTCCCTCAAGCAGTTCGAGCGACAAAACCCGCTGTTCGAGTTGCCCCGGAACGGCATCCGGGGCGCGCACAGTGCCGGAAACCGAGCGCACGTGGATTGGCTCGATGGATGGCCACCGCATCGGGACGATGGCTTTTGCTGGACCATACGGCTGCACATCGAGTTGTTCGGCGTAACCGTTGTCGTGATCAGCCCTGAGGTAATGCGTGCCCCGTGGGACGTAGTGAAAGGAAGCGGTTCCGTTATCGTCCGTGACTGCCGACTGGGTACGATCCTGAGAGCTTGTCAAGTTCAGCAGAAGGCCTTTGACCGGGCCGTCGTAGCCAGATACTTTCACCTCAAAGCTTGGTCCGACTGGAATCGGCTTAACGACGATCGAACAAGCCGAACTCACCGGCGATGTCGCGAAACCTGCCAGGGAAAGCGCTAGCGGCATCGCCAGAAATCGCACAAGGAAACTCCCTTCATTGCTTCGTACCTACGCTGACATTTATTATCCCGTGTTCGGGGCTGGCCCGGCAGCCTGACTCTTCAAATCCGCGTTCATCCGCGTCCATCAGCGGCCATAAATTCCGTCTTCCAACTCCCGCCTTTTCAACCACATCCCACCTCCATCCACCCAATCCCCGCGACGCCCGATGCTATTTCCTTAACAGAGGATACGAAATGTCGTCAAACGCCGAAACCAACCGAGCCAACTCAGAACACTCCACCGGACCCGTTACCGAAGCCGGTAAACAGCGATCTTCGCTAAACGCACTCCGCCACGGACTAACCGCGCAGACAGTCGTTCTGCCCCAGGAGGACCTCGAAGCCTACCAGTCCCACCTGAAATCCTTCACGAATGAATTCCACCCCAAGGGCGCCATGGAGTCCAACCTGGTCCAGTCCCTCGCCGACTCCACCTGGCGCCTCAACCGCATCCCGACGCTCGAAGCGAGTCTCCTCGCCGTGTCTCCCAACGACGATCTAACCGGCACCGCCCTCCTGGCGTTTCTCGAACGCCAGGCCAAAGCCCTGGCCGTTTACAGCATCCACAGCCAGCGCCTCTCCCGCCAGATCGAAAAGACCGCCGCCCAGCTCCGCGACATCCAGGGAACCCGCCTGTGGAAGGAATCCAACGACATGGACGCGCTACTATACATCACGGAAATGTATGAAAACAGAGGAGAGACATACGACCCCTCCGAAGATGGCTTCGTTTTTACGAAAACCCAGATCCACCTGGCGCAACAAGCCCGCAACCGCATACTCCTCTTCGAGGAAGCCCTCGAAGCCGAAGACGAGGAGTAAAGGTGGCGCGAGCTTCAGCTTGCAGCCGGGCCTTCAGGCCCGGTCTTTCTGCCGCTCGAAAAAGCTAGCCGTGAATTCGGGGGTGGCGCACGCCCATGGCGTGCCGCGTCGAGACTTTCTCGACCCCCGTTCCGACCCGGCACCACATTAACCCCGTCCCGTAAGGGCTGGGATTTGGTGAACTGAGCGCTACTCACTAGAGCCACGCGCCGATAGGAATGTCCCAACCAAACGGGCCGCGGCGTCGTCTAAAGCCAGCATGAACCGAATCGCAGCCGACTTTCGTTTTGCGCTCCGAGGCTTGCTTCGCGCGCCGGGATTCACCTTGGTCGTGGTACTGACCCTGGCGGTTGGCATCGGGGCCAATACGGCGATGTTCGGAGTCGCTGAATCGGCGCTCTGGCGGCCCATGCCATACGCGCAGCCGGAGCGGCTGGTGCAGGTGTGGGAGACGAATCCGCTGAAGCGCTGGACGGATGCTCCGGTCGCTCCGGCCAATTTCGCCGATTGGCAGAAACGTAACTCAGTGTTTACCGAGTTGGCGGCGTATAACTCCGACGACTGGAAAGGCGCGCTAGGCTTTGACGTGTTTCTCAGCGGCTCGGGCGAGCCGCGGCAGTTGAAAGCGACTACGGCTACCGGGAACCTGTTCCGGGTGCTCGGCGTGAAATCTCTGCTCGGCCGCACGTTTCGCGACGAGGAGACGTTCGAGGGCAAGAGCGCCGTGGCGGTGCTGAGCTGGGAACTGTGGCAATCGGCCTTCGCCGGCGATCCCGGAATCGTCGGCCGGACCATTTCCATCAATGCGCGCAACCGCGAAGTGATCGGGGTGATGCCGCGCGAGTTTTATTTTCCCAGCCGCGGAGTTCAGCTCTGGATTCCTTTGGGATTTACACCGTCCACCTTCGTCAAGGTGCGCCGGGCGCATTCTCTGCGGGTGGTGGCCCGGCTGAAACCGGGCATGAGCGTCGCGCAGGCGCAATCCGACATGAACATGATCGCCGGGCGGCTGGAACATGAATATCCCGATACCAACACGAAGATGGGCGTCGGCTTGGGAGGCTTTCAGGATTGGTTCACCGGCGATACGCGCGCCGGACTGCTTATGCTGCTGGGCGCCGTTGGATTCCTGCTGTTGATCGTGTGCACCAATATCGCGAACCTGCAATTGGGACGAGCCGCGGCGCGGATGCATGAGATCGAAATCCGCAAGGCGTTGGGAGCGACGCGGCGTCAGATCGTCCAGCAACTGGGCGCGGAGAGCGCGCTGCTCGGATTGCTGGGCGGAGCGGCCGGTTTGCTGCTGGCGTTCGCCGCAAAACGCGTGCTGCTCGCCTTCGCGCCGGAACTGCCCGGCGCTGTGCCGATGCAGATGGACGTCTGGATTCTGACTTTTCATTTGGGCATTTCGCTGGCAGCCGCGCTGCTATTTGGCATCGCGCCGGCATACATCGCGGCGAAGGCAGGGGCGCTCAATGAACGAAGCCGCACGGGCACTGGACAGAATCGCGCCATGCGCAGCGTGCTGGTCGCGAGTGAGGTTGCGCTGTCCGTTATGCTGGTGTGCGGAGCCGGGCTGCTGGTGAAAAGCCTGGTGCGCCTGGAGCAGGTGAATCCGGGATTCCAGACGGAGCACGGTCTGGCCTTCGGTGTCAGCCTGCCCGGTGCGCGATACCCGAAGGACGAGCAGGCCGTACAGGCGTTCCAGGAGATCGAGCGCCGCCTCCGCGATAGCCCGCATGTGACGGCCGTGGGCGCGGCGTCGGTGATGGCTTTGGGCGGCTCCTGGTGGACGGGAGATGCCACGGTGGAGGGCCGCGCCGTGGACGATTACGAACGGGAGCTGCGGCATAAGTCGGTGACGCCGGATTATTTCCGGGCCATGGGCACCCCCCTGGTCGAGCGGCCGTTTCCTGATGGAGCAGGACGGCCGCGCCGATGCTCCCGAAGTGACGGTGGTGAACGAAACTCTCGCGAAGAAGTATTTTCGGGGCGCGGATCCAATTGGCAAGAGAATCAAATTCGGGCGGCCGCAGGACAAGGATCCTTGGGTGACTGTAGTGGGCGTTGTCGCGGACGAAAAGCAGGACGGGCTGGCGGCGCCGGTGCAGCCCGAAGAGTATACCCCGCTGCCACGGGAAGCGAGCAACAAAATGACGTTCGTCGTCAGAAGTTCCGGGGCTCCGGACGTCCTGGCCGCCGAAGCCCGGCAGGCGGTGCGCGGCGTGGACAAGGACCTGGTGCTGACGGACGTGAACACGCTGAGCGACCTGGTCTCCGGATCGGTGAAAAATGAGCGTTTCCGCACCATGCTGCTGGCTGGCTTCGCTGGAGTCGCCCTGTTGCTCGCCGCAGTCGGCATCTATGGCGTGCTCGCCTATCTGGTGACCCAGCGCAGGCGCGAAATCGGCATCAGAATGGCGATGGGAGCGAGGGCGGGTCAACTGCTGGCGATGGTGTTCCGGCAAGGAATGGCGCCGGTGCTGCTGGGGCTGGGGATCGGGCTGGCCGGCGGCCTGGTGGTGACCAACCTGATACGCGCACTTCTGTTCGGCGTGCAGACGAACGACCCCTCGATTTACTTTGCTTCTGCCGGAATTCTTGCGGTGGTGGCGATGCTCGCTTGCTGGATTCCAGCGCTGCGGGCTACCCGGGTGGACCCGATGTCGGCGCTGCGCGATGAGTGAGGACCTGGCGACGCGGCAACTGGCCGACTATGACCGGCATCGGCCCGGAACCTTGTTCGAAGACCCTTCTATCAAGCTGACGGTGGAGGAATCGTACGCGTTGCAGTTTGAAGTCGCGCGCCTGCGGGAGGAGAGGGGAGAAGTTGTGGCCGGTTACAAGATCGGCTGCATCAGCCCGGCGGTGCAAGCGCAGCTTGGCCTGGATCAACCTGTGTTCGGCCACGTGTTCGAATCGGAGTTGCATCGGTCAGGAGCGATTTTGGATCTGGCGGATTACGACGGTCTGGCGATCGAGGGCGAGTTTGCCGTGCGTATCGGGGACGACTCCGTGTTCGCTGTCATGGAGCTGCATAACTACGTGATCCGCCGGGCGCCCTTGACTGCTCAGGAATTGATCGCCAACAACGCTATTCACGCAGGGGTCGTGCTTCCGCGCGAGGAAGGTGGACCTGCGGACTTGCTCGATGAATCGATCGCCGTTCTTCGAAACGGCGCTATTTTAGGAACCGCGACGAGCCGCGCGCTGCCGGACGGGCCGCTCGCGAGCGTCGCGCGCCTGGTTCGGCACCTGGAGCGGCACGGTAAGGCCCTACATCCCGGCCAGATCGTTCTCACTGGCTCGCCCTTGCCGCTCTATCCGGCGGAGCCTGGAGACGAGTTCGAAGTTCGGTGCGAACATCTGGCCGGCGTGAAAGCCGTTGTGAAGTGCACGTAGTCAGCTCTATGCGTGACAGGTTGCGGAAAAGTCGTGGCAAGGCACGATTGGCAGGCGGAACCGCCTGCCCCACCAAAGCAAATCAAGCAGCTACGGCAAGGTGGGACAGGCGGTTTCGCCTGTCGAGCGACTTTTCCGCAACCTGTGATGCATGGCGCGACCTCGGTGACCGGAATGGCCCCAAGCTGACCAGGCTGCGGAAAAAGTCTCACACATCGCCGATTTTGCAGGGCATGGCCCTGCCCCACAACGACAGATCAACGTGGTGCGGGGCCATGCCCTGCAAAGGAGTTTTTCCGCAGCCTGAACGCATTACTTCTCCAGCCCGGCCGATGCCTCGTCCAGCAGGTCTGCCTCCCTTGTAAGAAGCGTCCCGGCGCGCTGGATCTGGTCGTCGGCTTCCTGCCAGCGCTTCTGTTCGATCGCTTCGCGAACGCCGGGGATCGTCTTGACGCCGTAGCCGGTATAAAATCCGGGCGCGTAGATCATGTGACGGAACCAGGGACGTCCGGGAAGGCCTCGCGAGTCCGTCAGGCGGCGTTCGCTCTCGATCAGCTTCGCGTTGACGGCTTGCACGTTCGATGCGGATGCCTTCTGGCGCACGGCATCGTATCGCTGGGCGCTGCGCGTGAGAGCGTCGATCCCGTTTTCCAGCGGAGCAAAGTTGAGGTGCGGAGGCACGGGATCTTTCGGTGGCGGAACGAACTGCTTCCTCGGATCGGCCGCGGCGGTGAATACGCCGTCGTCGATTTCGCGATTTCGCTCCGTGATCTCCGCGCGCTGACTGGCATCGAGCTTCTTTAGCTCGTCCACATAACCGCGGACCGTCTCCGCGAAATCGCCGAACTCAAAGGGAAGCAGTCCCGCGTCGGCCAGGCGGATAACCGCCGTTCCCACGGTTTCCGAGAGCAGGCGGCCATAGGCGAAATCGGTGTCGGAAAAATGGGTGTACCAGTAAAAGTCGTCGTAGATGGAATGGTAGACGCCGCCTCCACCGCCTTCCCCGCCGTAGCCGAGGTCGAGGGACGCGATGCCCAAGTGGTCGATAAACGCCGTGTAATCGGATCCCGAGCCGAGAGCGCCGATGCGCAGATCGGGACGCGCGCGAAGCTCGGGTTTACGATCCGCGGGGGCGCCCGCAATACGGGCGAGCTGCGACCTCTTCCATACCGTCATTTTCGTTTCCGGATCCTGAATGTCCTTCATCAGGCCGTTCATGAAGTTTTCCAGCGAGTGGGAGCCTTCGACGTTCAGGAACCCGCGGCCGTTGCTGTCCGAGTTGATGTAAACGACGGCGTGCTTTTGAAGGTCGGCGTCATGCGCCTCGGCCCATTCCGTCGAGCCGAGCAGGCCGGGCTCCTCGCCATCCCAGAAGCAGTAAACGATGGTCCGCTTCGGCTTCCAGCCTTGCTTGAGCAGCTCGGACAGCCCGCGCATTTCCTCCATTTCGGCGACCGCGCCGGACACGGGATCCTCGGCGCCGTTGACCCACGCGTCATGATGATTGCCGCGGACGATCCATTCATCGGGATATTCGGAACCGGGAATGCGCACGATTACGTCATAGAGGCGCTTGGTATCCCAGTTGAATTTCAGGCGCATGTGAACTTTCGCGGGGCCGGGTCCGACGTGATAGGTGATGGGCAGCGCGCCGCGCCACGCTTCGGGGACGACCGGTCCTTTCAACGCGGCAAGCAGCGGCTGCGCGTCGCCGTACGACATCGGTAGAACGGGAATTTTCGTCAGTGTTTTCGCTTCGGTCAGAGGCAGGCGCCTGGCATCCGGAGTCGCGCCGACGCCGGGCGTCAGAGGATCGCCGGGATAAAGAGGCATATCCATCACGCTGCCGCGCTGCGCGCCGTCGCGGGGGCGATCCGGACCGGCGGGAAAAACGTCGTTCGTAAAGTAGCCGTCGTCGCGAGGGTCGGAATAAACGATGCAGGCAAGAGCGCCATGCTCGGCGGCGACCTTCGGCTTGATCCCTCGCCAGGACGCGCCGTAGCGGGCGATCACGATCGCGCCGTTGACGGAAATTCCCATGCGGGCGAGTTGCTCGTAATCGGCCGGGATGCCGTAGTTCACGTAAACCAGCGGCGCCGTGGCTTCGCCGTCGATCGAATAGGCGTGATAGACGGGAAGCTGCTCGCTTTGCTGATTCGAGGTGGGGTCGACGGCGACGGGAGGCTCCTGAAGCTTCGCGGTGAACTTCGCGGGTTCCACCATTTCGACGAGGCGCTCCTTGGGAGTGGGAAACAATACGTCGAAATTCTCAATTTTGGCGTCGAGACCCCAGCTCTTCAGCTTCGCCGCGATCCATTCGGCGTTGTCCTTATCGTAGGGAGATCCGACGTGATGAGGGCGCGCGGAAAGCCGCTGCATGTAGTCGCGCAGGTTCTGCTGGCTGGGGATGGCGCGGAATTTCGTCTCCCACGGCGAGGAATCGGCGCCGAACAGGGTGGCGATGGAAAGAAATACAAGGAACTGGCGCATGGATTTCAGTGTAACCACTCGCGCGCGGCGGCGAACAGGCAGTCTGACCGCTCCCGTTGGTCGCGGTTCCATCAGCGCGTTGACCGACACATTGACCAATGACGACATGGACGCTCCACTAGTCTGATATTCTTAGTCCCATCCTTAGGTATGTCCGGAACTTCTCCTCCCGTCATCGTGGTTTCCGGCATCCGCAAGACGTACGGGGCAATGGTGGCGGTCGACGGCGTATCCTTTGAAGTCGCCGAAGGTGAAATCTTCGGTTTAATCGGTCCAAACGGGGCGGGGAAGACTACGACGATGGAGTGCGTTGAAGGCGTGCGGCGCCCGGACCGCGGCGAAATCTCCATTCTCGGCCTCGACCCGTTCCGCGACGTCTATCAACTGCAAAACAGGATTGGCGTTCAGCTACAACAGGCACAGCTTCAGAAGAGGATCAAGGTCTGGGAGGCAGTGGACCTCTGGGCGTCGTTGTACACGAAGACGGTGGATACCGGTCAGCTCGTCGAACAACTGGGTCTTTCCGACAAACGCAATGCATGGTTCATGACTCTCTCCGGCGGGCAGAAGCAGCGGCTGTTCATCGCGCTGGCGTTGATCAACGATCCCGAGGTCGTATTTTTGGATGAGCTCACCACCGGCCTCGACCCGCAGTCGCGGCGGACGATCTGGGAGTTGGTGCGCGGCATTCGCGACCGCGGAAAGACCGTCTTCATGACCACCCATCTGATGGAGGAGGCCGAACGGCTATGCGATCGCGTGGCCATCATCGAGCACGGCAGGATCATCGAATCGGGCACGCCCGCCGACCTCGTGCGGCGCCATTGTCCGCAGCGGACGGTCGCGCTGCACACGGCGGAACCCTTTGCGGAGGAACGCCTGCGCACCGTTCCTTCGCTCGAAAACCTCGCGCAAAAAAACTCCCAGTTCACCCTCCAGGGCACGGGCGACGACTTCGTGACCGACGTCATCCAGTGTCTGTCGGAGAACCGCATCCGGGTAACGGATTTCCGCACCGTGCTGCCCAATCTGGAGGACGTTTTTTTGAAACTGACCGGCCATTCGATTCGCGATTAGGAGACCAAACGCATGTTCCGTGGACTTTGGAAACTCACATGGCTCGAGATCAAGATTTTCATGCGCGAACCCATGGGCGCCGTCGGGACGATTCTTATTCCCGTTCTGTCGTTTGTCGTCCTGGGCCGTTTCCTGGGTGGCCGCATGCCGCAACCTGCGGTGGCCGCCAGCGGCTTTCTGCGGGTGGGGCTCCCTGTTTTCGCATCGCTGATGATCGCGCTCAGCGGAGTCCTGTCGCTGGTCACCATCATTTCGATTTACCGCGAAGGAGGCATCCTGCGGCGGCTCCGGGCGACGCCTCTGCGCCCGCAGACCATCCTTGCGGCTCACGTGCTGGTCAAGCTGGCGTTGACGCTGGCCACCCTCGCCTTGATGGTGCTGGTGGGCAAGCGCTATTATCCGATCCACATCTCCGTTCCCGTATTCGGATTCGCGATGGCGCTGCTGCTCAGCACCTGGAGCATCCTCTCCATGGGTTTTCTCATCGCGAGCATCGTGCCGACGGCTCGCTTCGCGCAGCCCATCGGTGGATTTATTCTCTATCCCATGCTGGGCCTCTCCGGGCTGTTCGTCCCTCTGGAGGCGCTGCCGCCGAAGCTGCACGTGCTGGCGCGCCTGCTGCCGCTGACCTACTCGGTGTCGCTGCTGGAGGGTATCTGGAAGGGCGAAGCGTGGTCGGCGCATCTCGGCGACGTCGCGGCGCTGGTTCTCGTATTCGCCATCTGCACGACGCTCTCGGCGAAGGTGTTCCGCTGGGAATAGAAGTGCCGCACGCACTCGACGCATGGCCCGCCTTACCCGGAAAATACTTCCGATGAGCGCTGCGACCTCAATCTGTGGAAACCAGGGGACAGACAGCCTTTTTCGACACGAAAGTTTCTTGTTGTCCGCATGGTGTGGGTCGAAAAAGGTGTCAGTCCCCGGCGCTTGATCGCTGGCGACGAAGGGCTTGCTGGTATTTTCACTGAAGAGCTGTCGCAGGCTCGGCGTCGGATAGCGTCGACATCTGTTCAATTACTTCGCGCAGCTTGTCGCGATCCAGAGGCTTCGTCAGGTAACCATCCATGCCGGCGTTCAGACAAATGTCGCGATACTCCGTGGTGGCGTGGGCAGTCAGGCCGTAGATGACCGGCTGCCGGCCGGCCGGAAGGCTGCGGCGGATTTCCCGTGTTGCCGATAAGCCGTCGACTTCCGGCATTTGTACGTCCATCAAGACCAGGTCGTAGCGATTGCGCCGGACCGCGGCGACCGCCTCCGAACCATCCTCCGCCAGGTCCGCGTTCACGCCGAGCTGTTTCAACAGCATCTGCACAACTTTCTGGTTCACCGCGTTATCCTCGGCCACCAGCACTCTCAAGTTATGCGCCGCGGCGGGCACCGAGGGCCGGTTGGGCACCGCCGCGGCCGGTTCCCGCGCGGGTCCCATCTGGACGGTGAACCGGAACCGCGTGCCCTCGCCCGGTGTGGATTCCACGCCGATGCTCCCTCCCATCAGTTCAATCAGCCGCTTCGAGATCGCCAGACCCAGACCGGTGCCTCCGTAGCGGCGCGTGATGGACGCATTCGCCTGATGAAACGAGGAGAACAGGAGGGGCAGTTGATCCGCTGCAATGCCGATACCGGTGTCGCGCACTTCGATCGCGACGCGGACCGCATTTTCATCCTGCTGCTCGACGGCCGCGGAGAGTACGATCTCGCCGGCGCTGGTGAACTTCAAAGCGTTCGATACCAGATTCAGAATCACCTGCCGCAAGCGGGTCTGATCTCCCGCCACCCACTCCGGCAATTCCGGAGCCAGACGGCAAGCCAGGCGCAGACCTTTCTCCAAGGCCGCGGCGCGAAACAGCCCGATGCTTTCCTCGAGCGCGTGACGAAGATGAAAGGGCGCGTTCTCGAGTTCCAGTTTTCCAGCTTCCACCTTGGAAAAATCCAGGATGTCGTTGATCACCCGCAGAAGCGTGTCTCCCGAGGAGCGGACCATACGCACCAACTCGAGCCCTTCCGCGGGAACGTCCATCGACTCCAGCAGCCTGCTCAATCCGATGATCCCGTTCAAGGGTGTGCGGATCTCGTGGCTCATATTGGCCAGGAACTGGCCCTTAGCTTCGCTCGCCTCGTCCGCCCGCCTCTTCTCCAATTCCAGTTCGGCCGTCCTCTCGCGCACCGCCTGCTCCAACTGGCGATTTCTGCTCCGCAGGAGCCGGTGCCTCCACACCACAACGCCCCACACGGCGGAAGAGGCCAGCAGCAAGGCGAACGACCGGATCCACCAGGTTTCCCACCACTTGGCCTCGCTTTGAAAATCCCTTTCCGCGACCTTCGCCGAAACCGGCCCATCCCGCACACGCGATTCAATCTCCAGCCGGTGGCGGCCCGGCCCGAGCCCCGCGATCGATAGAACCCGTTCCTTGGTCCAGGTCCAGGATTCGCCATCCAGCCGGTATGCGAAATGCACCAATTGCTCGCTTTTGAAATTGAGGGTGGAAAACTCAGCCCTGACAACCCGCGACTTGCGATCGACCTCGAGGCTGGTAATCACCGGGTCGGCGAGCGGCGCTCCGGCCAATGCGCCTTTAGGAGGCCTATAGTGCGCCAACCCGCCGCTCGTTCCGATCCAGACGCTGCCGTCCGCGTCGGCCCAAAATGCGTCGCCATCGGTATCGTTCCAGATGAGCCCATCTTCCGTCGTCAGAGATCTCCACGCGCCGCCGGAAAGAATCGACACTCCATTCGCGCCGCCGCGCCAGAGCCGCCCCATGGCGTCAAACCCGTGAAACGCCGTGACCTCGACCGACGATGGATCGACCGGCAGCACCGGCGTCGAGCGAACGATCCTGTCTCCCGAAAACGTCACCTTTTCGATTCCCGCGTCGAGGCGGTGATGCAGCCATAGGTTGCCGTCCGGGCCGATGGTGGGGATGTACGGGTTGTCGCTCGCGAGCCCGTCCGCTTTCCGATACTGCCTCCACTGGTTTTCGCATAGCCTCCACAATCCCTCCGGACTGGTGATCCACATGGTCCCCTGTTTGTCTTCTGAAAGGGCCCACGCCCCTCCTGCCAGCGCCGCGGGTTGATCGATGCGGTGAAAGCCGCCGGAGAAGGATGGGCGGTCATTGCGGAAAATGCCGCAGGGCGTCGCGATCCATAGCCGGTCCAGATGGTCGACCAAGCCCCTGTGCGACGTTCCGCAGCCGAGCCCGTCTTCCGCGCCGAA
>CAVVNE010000087.1:0-21293 GCA_963749245.1 Bryobacterales bacterium | reverse complement strand
AGATGATCCGCGGCTTGGCTTCCGGGTATTGCTCCTTGGCCCGCTCCAGGATGATCTCGATGTCGGTTTCGGTCATCGACTCGCGCAGATCCCAATGGACGAGGAATCGGCTGTAGCCGTCCAGGACGCTGCACAAGTAGTAGAACGTCCCGCTGATGTTGATGTGGGAAACATCGATGTGCCAATGCCCGTGCGCTTTGAGCGGCTGCTCGAAGCCGACTCCTTTCTTCGATGGCCTGCTCTTCCATTTCGACAACAGCCCCGCTTGCCCCAGCACCCGCCACACGCTGGACGGGCTCACCGCCACGATGTCTTGATCCAGCATCATGAACGTCAGCCGCCGGTACCCTTCCAACGGATTGTTCAGATGAAAATCGATGATGGCCGTCTTCTCCCATTGCTCCAGCCAAAAGTCCCGGGGAACCCATCCGTTGTGTTCGTTCACCTGCCCGTAGCGGTCGCGCCAGTCGTAGAACTTGCTGGCTCGGATGGCCAGCCACTCGATGAATCGCACGGCGCCGATCCCGGTTGCCTCCGACCAGCGCCGCACGAAGTCCACAATCTGGTCCCGCACATCGTGCGGCACCCACACTCCGGTCAGAGTTCCCCAAGACTTTTTTTTAAGGCGATATGCTCCGCCATCAACTCGGCCAGAACCTCATCTTTGGTCTGGATCTTCTTCTCCAGATATTCGATGCGTTCCTGCTCGGCTGGGTGCTGCGATCGGCCCTTCGCCTGGAAAGCGGCCGACCCGTTCTCGAAGAACTCCTTCTGCCAGCGGTACAAGACCGTCGGCTGGAGCCCCAGCTCGTCGCAGAGCTTCGAGACCGGCACCTGTTCCACTAAATGCCGCCTCAGAATGGCGACTTTCTCTTCTCCGGTGTAATGCTTCCTTGCCTTTTTCACGCGTTCTCTCCGTTATCTTAACGGTTGAACGCCCTCTCCATTTCCAGCTGAGGCGGAACAGGAAGAAATTTGAGTCTTACCGGACGATCGATAGCTTTCGAGAATATCTGCTCATTCATCAGGACCGGAGGCATGTCGAGCATTACTCCAAGCAGGACGACGGGAGTTGGGTGCTGCGGGAGCATTCTGGGGTGGAGGGGTTGGTTTCGATTGCGCGGTTGGGGGTTCAGATTTCGTTGGGCGAGTTGTATGCGCCGGCATTGGATCTGGAATAAGAATATATGGCCGCCGATGAACGCGGATGAACGCCGATTAGGGCTTGCTGAAGAAGATCAGGCTGGGGGCGTCGGATCTGGCGGCTACTATGTCGGGCCAGCCGTCGCCGTTTAAATCTGCAACCGCGATTCCGTAGGTTGCTCCTTTGCTGTCGCCGAAGGGGACGCGGGTGAACTTCTTGCCGGTGCCGTCGTTGAAATAAATTGCGCCGGGAGCGTTGACGAAGCCGACGATGATGTCGGGGTGGCCGTCTTTGTTGAGGTCGGCGGTGATCATGGAATAGGGCAGAGCGTCTTTGTCGGCAATTTTGAGAGTTTCGCCGTTGCCGAAATAAATGTAGAGCCCTTTCTGTTCGTGACAGGCGGCGATGTCGGGTTTGCCGTCGCCGTCGAAATCGGCGATAGCGATGGCGCGGGTCGAAGAGGCCGAGCCGAAGGGCTTTTTGGTTGGGAAATTTCCTTTTCCGTCGTTGAAGTAAATCTGGCTCTGGCAGTCGTCGCGGCAGGGGAGCACAATGTCGATTTTTCCGTCGCCGTTCATGTCGGCGGCTAATATGCTTGACGAGGTTTCGGGGGCGAAGGGGCGGCAATGGAAATGCGCCTCACCATCGTTCATGCAGACCTGCGCGGGGCCGGGGCGATTGGCGACGGCGATGTCAGGAAAACCGTCGCCGTTAAAATCGGCGAGGACGACGTTGCGCGTGGGCCAGTTGCGGTCGCCGAATGTTCCTCCCATTCTGAAATTGCCCTTACCGTCGTTGAGCAGAACAATTTTCGGGTCGGGCGCGTCGTTGCTGATGACCATGTCGAGCGAGCCGTCGCCGTTCAAGTCGGCCAGAGGCGCGGAGTAGCTGCGGTCGGGCTTGTTGGGCAAACGGGGGCCGGGCTTGAAATGTCCTTTGCCGTCGCCGAAGAGGACGACATCGGCCTGAGCCCAGTGGCGGCCTTTGGCGAGAACGATGTCGAGATGGCCGTCGCCGTTGAGGTCGCCGATGCTGGCGTTGGCGGTGAATTCGGAGACCGATTCGAGAGGCACGGCTTCGAAGGTGCGGATCGCGGCTGCCGAGAGCAGCAAAGCGAAGAAAACGAGCGTAGAGGCACGCATTTCATTTAGAGTATCGAAGATAGGGTAACCAGTGACACAGCACACGCATGCCTTGCAGATTCCGACCCGCGGGAAAGGGCTGTATCCGGTTACTAGAGAGATCGCGCAGTGGGTCGCGTCGTTAAAGGTTTCGACAGGATTGTTGACGGTGTTCGTGCAGCATACATCCGCTTCGCTCACGATTCAGGAGAACGCGGACCCGGACGTGGTGCGGGACCTGGTGGATTATTTTGAGCGTCTCGCGCCGGAGAACGATCCGCGCTACAGGCATCAGGACGAAGGGCCGGACGATATACCGGCGC
This sequence comes from Bryobacterales bacterium, assembly GCA_963749245.1. Lineage (GTDB taxonomy): Bacteria > Acidobacteriota > Terriglobia > Bryobacterales > Bryobacteraceae > Palsa-187. Next base: position 18,705 of record CAVVNE010000087.1, on the reverse strand, counting down.
ACATCCGGTCGGCGTTGACGCAGACGTCGCTGACGATTCCCGTGGTGAATGGCCGCATGGCGCTGGGGACGTGGCAGGGGATTTATTTATTCGAGCATCGCGCGGCGGCGCACCGGAGGAGCGTGGTGTTGCATTTGATCGGGTAGTTTCCGTCTGTTCGCATGCTGACCAGGCTGCGGAAAAAGTCGTTGCGGGTCCCGATTGGCAGGCGGAACCGCCTGCCCCACCATGGCATATCAAGCAGTTGCGGAGTGGTGGGACAGGCGCTTTCGCCTGTCGAACGACTTTTTCCGCAACCTGTGACGCATGGCGGTTCCGTATGACGGGGTGATGGCCGTCGTGCTCCATGCGGGCAGATTTTCACTGGACAAATCTGCGGTCGCGGCGCAGGATTGCGGGCACATCGAGATCGTCGAACAGAGGCGCCGCGGGGGGTGCGGGGGCGTTGGCGGTTGCGGCCATGGTCATCTGCGCGGGGTCGGGCGCGGGTTCGGCCGGAACGGGCTCGGGCATCGGTTCCGGCGCCGCCGCTTCCATCTGGACCGGTTGGGGAATTTCCATCTGCTCCGGCACGGGCGCCGGCGCGGCGACGGGCTCGGCGGCAGCTTTCCTGCGCTCGATGGCGGGAAGATTTTCGCGTTCGAAGCCGGTGGCGATGACGGTGATCTTCACTTCCTCGCCCATCGTTTCGTTGAGCACGACGCCGAAGTTGATCTGCACATCTTCGTTGACGGCGGCGTTTCGGATGAGCGTGCAGGCTTCGTTGACCTCATGCAGGCTGAGCTTGGAGGAGCCCATGATGTTGATGAGGATGCCGCGCGCGCCGCGCACTCCGCCGGCTTCCATAAGCGCGCAACTGATGGCGCGTTCGGCGGCCACGATGGCGGCGTTTTCGCCCTTGGCCGACGCGGTGCCCATCATCGCATAGCCCATGCCGAGCATGATGCTGCGGATATCGGAGAAGTCGCGATTGATCAAGCCGGGCGTGGTGATGATGTCGCTGATGCCCTGCACGGCCTGGCGCAGAACGTCGTCGGCGACGCGGAAGGCTTCGAAAAAGCTGGTGCCTTTGGGGACCAGGTCCAGCAGTTGATCGTTGGGAATGGTGATGACGGTGTCGACGACGCTGGCCAGTTCGCTGAGGCCCACGTCGGCCTGCTTGCGGCGCTTGGGACCTTCGAAGGCGAACGGCTTGGTGACCACGGCGACGGTGAGCGCGCCCAGTTCCTTGGCGAGCGACGCGACCACGGGGGCGGCTCCGGTGCCTGTTCCGCCGCCGAGTCCGGCAGTGACGAACACCATGTCCGCGCCTTCGAGAAGGTCGATGATTTTTTCCGTGTCTTCGAGCGCGGCCTGCCTGCCGACCGAGGGATCGGAACCGGCGCCGAGACCGTTGGTGACCTTCGAACCGATAGCGAGCTGGTTCGGCACGGGCGATGCCGACAAGGCCTGCACATCGGTGTTGAGCACGCAGAACTCGACGCCGGTGAGGCCTTCGTTCAGCATGCGCGCGACGGCGTTCGAGCCGCCCCCGCCGACGCCGAAGACACGAATTCGAGTTTTGGGCGCAGCTTCTTCCTGAATCACGAATTTCAACGCATCGAGTGCCATTGTTGTGCTCCTTTTATCTAAGAACTAATCCCATGAGTCCACCGACCCGCCTGCGCGGCGGACGGTGGAGTTTCAGCTTTCCTGAGTACATCGCCAAGCCCGCAGCGGCGGTCCACAACGGGCTTTTCAATTCTTCCGGCCATTCGCCGATGTCGTTTTCGGTGGCCAGCCCGTTGCCGGCCTGGCAGTTTAAGACTCGCTCCGCCATGTCGCACATGCCGTTCAACAGCGCGCCGCCGCCGGTGAGGACGATCCCTTCCAGCAGACTGCGCTCCATGCCGACGCGTTGGAGTTCGGCGCGCACGTAATGAAACAGCTCCTCGGCGCGGGCCTCCAGAATTTCGTTCAGCTCGCTGCGGCGGGCTTCGCGCGGAGGACGGCCTTCGGGCGACGGAACCTCGATGAGACTCGAGTCGGCGGTCAGGCCGAGGAGCGCGCATCCATATTGCTGCTTCAGACACTCCGCGTCCTCGTAGGTGACTTTGAACACGGATGCCACGTCGCGGGTGAAATGATCCGCCCAAATGGGGATGCTGTTGGCGAGCAGCAACGCTTCGCCGTCGTAGACGACGAGATCCGTCGAATCGAGCCCCATATCCAGAAGGGCGACCCCGCGGGCGCGAATCTCCTGCGTGATGCAGGCGTAGGCGGAGGCCATCGGCTCGTAGACGGTTTCCTCGACGGCGAGGTGCGCCATGTGGACCGCGGCGACCATCGCCTGGTGTTCCTGAAACGAGGCGCTGATCACATGGACGTTCGCCTCCAGGCGCGAGCAGACGCCGTTGTGAGGTTTGCGGTAGCCGGCGCGGCCATCCAGAGTGAAGTCCTGCGGCTCCACGTGCAGCACCATGCGGTCGCGTTCCATGCGGACTTCCGACGCAAGTTCGACGGCGTAGGCCATGTCCGCGCTATCCACTTCGCGGGGACGACCGAATTCGTAGAGGCCGCGGCTCTGCGCGCCGTGGACATGCATGCCGCCGATGCCGACGGTGACGGCCTCGACCGAAACCTGCGCGCCGCGTTCGGCATCGGTCACGGCGGCGCGAATCGATTCGGCCACCGCGTCCTGGTCCGTGACGCGTCCCTTGGCCCAGCCCTGGGCCGGCGCCAGGCCGTGGCTCAGATAGCGGATATAGCCGTTCTCCAGCGCGCAGATCACACAGCGCGTGCGCGAACTCCCCGCATCGAGTCCGACGACAAGCTGTATTTTCGAGGCCATGCTATTCCACCACCGTAATGCGATCTTCGAGGCGCAGGTCGAGCGTCGCCGCATCCGGCAGACGGCGCTTGATCTCGCTGAAGTGATTCACGAAATTCCGGTAACGCAGAGCGAAATTACGATCGCCGAGCAGCAGCGTCACCATATGGCCGCTCTGCGGCACCGTCACTTTGAGGTTGTCGCGATCGGAAACGTCGATCTCGGAAATGTTGCGGGCGTCGTCACCCAGGTCGCGCGTGAGGCGCAGCATGCGGTGCACGCGGTCGCGCCGGTCGGGCACGGCGTCGGAGGGGCGAACGCCGATCAGCACCGGAAGCGCGAACCGGTCGGCGGCCGGAGGCAGGATCACGCCATCCTCGTCGATCAGCGCGAAGCGCGAGGGACCCAGCGTCAGAAAAGCCACCGGCTTCCTTTCCTCGACCTTGACGACAACCCGGTTCGGCCAGAGGCGGGCGATCGACGCGTCCTTTACCCAGGCGACCGAACGGAGCGCGTCGCGGCGATCCGCGAGCGGCAGCAGGTAGACGCTGCGGTAGAGGTCGATCGCGAAAACATGTTCGATCTGCGATCGCGAAGCGTGCGCGGCGCCGGCAATTTCAATGGCCGCCGCGTCTCCCTCTGTGCCGGCGAGGGCGAATCGCGGATCGAGGATGAGGAACTGTTCGAGCCGGTGGAACAGGTAGAGCGAGGCAACCAGCGCGATGCAGAAACCGAGGGCAATCGCGACCACGCGGCTGATGGAGACGCCGCGGCGCGCGGGTGTGCCGCCCCGCTGGCGCGGCCGCTTCGGTTCGATGTCTACGTCCGGCAACATCTTTTTATTCCCCAGAACTCATGCCTCTTAACCGCGACAAAATTCCTTCTCCGGCGTGCGACACACTGCCTGCTCCCAGCGTGACGATCGCGTCGCCCGGCTGCGCCTCGGCCGTCACCGCCCCGATTCCCTTCTCCATCGAGCCGACGTAGTGCGCGCTGCGATGTCCGAAGGCGCGGATGCGGGAGGCCAGAGCCTCCGCCGTCACGCCCTCGATCGGCTCTTCCGACGCCGCGTAAATATCCATCAGATGGACCGAATCGGCCTGGTGAAAGGCGCGCGCGAATTCGTCCATTAAAGCGTCCGTCCTCGTGTAACGATGCGGCTGGAACAGAACGTGAATCCGTTTGTACCGGCATGCCCGCGCGGCTTGCAGGGTGGCGCGAATCTCCGTCGGGTGGTGGCCGTAGTCGTCGATGACGGTCACGCCGCGCTCCGTGCCGCGAATCTGGAATCGCCGGTCAACTCCACTGAAGGATGCCAGAGCTTCGCGAATCGTTTCGAGGGGAACTTCCAGTTCGAGGCCCACGGCGATGGCGGCGGTGGCGTTCAGCACGTTGTGTGCGCCGGGAATGTGGAGACGGAAGCAGCCCAGGTCGCTGCCGCGAAATTCGAGATGAAATTCGCTCGCCAGGTGACCCGCCGATGCGTGCGTGATGCGCAGGTCGGCTTGCGCGCTCCAGCCGTAGGTAATGGTGCGCCGGTTCACGGCGGGCAGGATCTGCTGGACGTTTTCGTCGTCGAGACAGAGTATCGCGGCGCCGTAGAAGGGCACTTTGCCCACAAATTCGGCGAACGCTCGGCGGATTTCGCCAAGGCCGGAATAATGGTCAAGATGCTCGCGGTCGATGTTGGTGACGATCGCCACGATCGGCGCGAGCTTTAAGAAGGACCCGTCGCTCTCGTCCGATTCGACGACGAGATAGTCCGACTTGCCAAGGCGCGCGTTGGCGCCGCCCATCATGCCCACTCTTCCGCCCACCACAATGGTCGGGTCGAGGCCGGCGTGGCTGAGAATCACGGCGGTCATCGACGTCGTGGTGGTTTTTCCATGACTGCCGGCCACGGCGATGCCGAATTTCTGGCGCATCAGCTCGGCCAGCAATTCCCCTCTGGGAATGACTGGAATCGCAAGACGCCTCGCCTCCTCGACCTCAGGATTATCGGAGTGAACGGCGGAACTGACCACCACCGCTTTCGCGCCCGCCACGTTTTCCGCGCGATGACCCTGAAAAATAGCGGCGCCGTTCGCCGACAAACGCTCCGTGACGGCCGAGAATTTGAGGTCCGATCCGCTCACGCGATACCCCAGTTCGAGCAGCACCTCGGCGAGACCGGACATGCCGATGCCCCCGATGCCGACGAAATGAACGTGCTGGGGTTTAAAAAACATTTCAATAGGATATTGTTTCGGCTTTCAGAGCTGATGTCAATCTGATAAATCCATTGCCGCCCATGTGGCGCACGCACTCGTGCGTGCCGTGTCGAGACTTTCCAGAAACCTTGGCGCAATCCCTTGAAAAGAAAGCACCGGCTGTGCCAGGGTTTCTGCCGCCAGAGACGATCCCAGCCGGGACCGTCCCCCGCTCGTCTCGACACCCTGGACAGCGAAACGCCCGACTGGACGTCGCCATGAGTGGCGACGCAGCACGCCTGGGGGCGTGCGCCACGTAGCGCGGAAACATCTCTAGGTAAATCCCTCCAGCACGTCCGCGGCCCGTTTGGCCGCTCCGGGCCGCGCCAATGCCCGTGCCGCTTCGCCCATTTTCTGAAGAGCTCCCGGTTCCGATGCCAGACGCGTTACTTCCTCCACCAGTCGCGCGCCGGTCATTTCCGCATCCGGCACCAATCGCGCGGCGCCGGCTTTTTCGAACGCCTGTGCGTTCCGCAACTGGTGCTGATCGGCGGCCGTCGGCAGGGGAACCAGAATCGAAGGCTTTCCGGCGGCGGCGATCTCGCTCACCGTTCCTCCCGATCGGCTGACAATCAGGTCCGCATCGGCGAAGGCTTGCGGCATGTCTTCGAGGAACGCCGAAATGTCCCCGGCCACTCCGGAGGCGCGAAATTTCGGCGCGAGATCCTGGAACGCACGCTCGCCCGTCTGATGAATCAGCCGCACCGAATCCTTTTTCCAGAGGGGCCAGCTCTCCTTCGCCACACGATTCAGCGTGCGCGAACCCTGGCTGCCGCCGGTGATTAGCACCGTCACCACGTGGGTGCGCGGCTTGGGGGCGATGGCGAAAAACGCTTCGTCTACCGGACGCCCCGTCACCTCGGCGCGGCCCTGCGGAAAATAGCGCTGCGTCTCCTCGAAGCTCACTAGCGCTTTGGCGATGAAGCTCGCCAGTTTTCGATGCGTGAATCCGGGGATGGCGTTCGGCTCCATCACCACCACTGGCAGGCGCTTCCACAGCGCCGCGACCAGCACGGGACCCGCGACGTAGCCGCCCATCGAAAACACGGCGGTGACGGGTCGCGCGCGATCCAGCGCCCGCGTGGCTTCGAACACGCTCCAGGGAAGTTCGGCGAGCGACGTCAGCATCTGGCGCAGTCCCACGCGATTCAACCCGCCGATTTCGATCCAGTCGATGGGAAAACCGGCTGCCGGAACCAGCTTTGCTTCGATGCCACGACGTGTCCCAATAAAACGGACGGAGTGTCCGCGTGCACGCAATTCTCGTGCGACCGCCAGCGCCGGAATGACGTGTCCGCCAGTGCCTCCGCCCGCCATCACGAAATTCGCGGAGTCTTTCATCCTTCATGTTCACTCACACTCAGCAGCATCCCGAGCGACGCGAGCGTGCTCAACATCGAACTTCCGCCGAAGCTGATCATCGGCAGCGGAAAGCCTTTTGTGGGGGCCATGTCCAGCACGACGCTCATGTTAATCAGCGCCTGCACCACGATGGACACCGTGACTCCCAGCGCCAGGTACTTTCCAAAATCCTCCCGCGCCAGAAGAAACAGGCGCGCGCCTCGCCACAGGATCACGACGAAGCCGGCCAGCACCGCGGACGTTCCCCACAGCCCCAGTTCCTCCCCGACCGTGGCGTAAATAAAATCGGTATGCGCGTCGGGCAGGAACATCAATTTTTGCTTGCCCTGCATCAGACCGACGCCCAGCACGCCGCCCGCGCCGACCGCGATTTTCGACTGTCGCGGTTGATAGCTTGCGTCGCGCACGCTGGTCGACCGTTCGACATAGGACCGCAGCCAGCCGTGCGTGTCGATCATTTCGATCTTCGAGTAGTCGGGATCGAAGTACGAAATCACGCGGCCGACGCGGTAGCCTTTTGACAACACCGCAAAGACCACCAGCGCCGCGCCGATCATCGCCACGCGCAGCATGTAGCGTCTCTCGAGCCCCGCGACCCAGAACACGACGACCGCCGTGATCACCGGTACCAGCGCGGTTCCCAGGTCCGCGACTACGACCATGAAGCCGAGCATCGCCACCGCGACGACGGCCTGCCGGATCGTTCGCCGGTCGTTGATGACGTGCGCGCGGCGGGCGATAAAGTACGCGAGAAACAGGATCAGCGCGGGCTTGGCGAATTCCGACGGTTGCAGGGATCCGACGCCGGGAATCTTGAACCAGCGATGCGTGCGCGGGTCGGCGAAGTAGACGAAGACCAGCAAACCAAGCACGATTCCGAGTCCGGAAAACGCCCACGCCGGCGTGTTCAGCCGCCGGTAATCCATGCGCTTGAAGTACATCAGGATGAGAAACGACGCGACGGCGAATCCGATCTGGCGGACGACGAAGTAATAAGGCACGACGTTATAGCGCAGCTCGGCCACCGCGGAGGAGGCGCTATAGAGCATCACCAGCCCGAAGCCGACCATCGCTAAAATGGTCAGAAACAGCACCCAATCCGTTTTCAATTTCGCCATTTCAAAGTTCCCCCACCAGACGCTTGAATTCCCGCCCGCGATGTTCGTAATTGTCGAACTGATCGAAACTGGCGCAGGCCGGCGCCAGCAGAACCGTGTCGCCGCTGGCGGCGCGCGCACGCGCTTCCTGAACGGCGGCGCCTAGGGTGCGGCAGGCGATCATGCGAACCTCGCCGCTCAACTGCGCGCGGATTTTTTCGGCGGCGGCGCCGATGAGCAGCGCGGCATGAGCCTTTTTCTTGAGCGGCGCGGCCAGAGGCGTGTAATCGCTGTTCTTGTCCTTGCCGCCGAGGATGATCCACAGGCCGCCGGGAAACGCCGCGACCGCTTTCAGCGCCGCATCGACGTTGGTCGCCTTCGAATCGTTGTACCAGGCGACGCCGTTGCGCTCGCGGACAAATTCCAGGCGATGCTCGACGCCGGGGAAGGTCATGACCGCAGTGCGGATCTGAGCGTGGGTCGAGCCGGCAAGCTGCGCGATCGCCGCGGCGGCCATTATATTTTCCAGGTTATGCGTCCCCCGAAGGGGGACTTCGGACGCGTCCATCAAGGGTTGCGTGCCGAGCATAATGCGCCCGGCATTGAGGAACGCGCCCGGGCTGACCTCGTGCGTCGAACTGAACCACACTGCCGAGCCCTTGGTTAGGTTCGCGTACCCGCGCGTGATGGCGTCATCGTGATTGAGCACCGCGAAATCGCCGGGAACCTGATTGACGAACAGCCGCGCTTTTGCTTCGGCATAGTTTTCGAGCGTGTAATGACGGTCCAGATGATCCGGCGTGACGTTCAGCGCCGCGCCGATATGCGCCCGGAACGATTCCGTCGTTTCCAGTTGAAAACTCGAAAGCTCCAGCACGTTGAGTTGATCCGGGCGCGACGCCGCCACCATCGACGCGGGAGGAGTGCCGATGTTCCCTCCCACCTGCGCCGCGATGCCGCTCTCTTTCAATATGTGACCCGTCAGCGCGGTCGTCGTCGTTTTTCCATTCGCGCCGGTGATGCCGACGATCTCGCCTTGGAGAAACCAGCTCGCCAGTTCGAGATCGCCGATGATTTTCACGCCGCGCCCGCGGGCGGCGGTCAGCTCGGCCAGATCCGCCGGCACGCCGGGCGACAGCACGATGAGGTCGGCGTCGGCAAACGCTGCCTCGCTTTGCTGCTGGACTTCGAGACCTTCGATGGCCACGGGCTTTTGGTCCACCGCGCGCACCAACGCTCCCTGTTCGCGCAGCAGTTCCACCGCAGCGCGGCCGCTGCGCGCCATCCCGACCACCACGACTTTTGCGCCTGCCAGTTTCATCGGAGTTTCAAGGTCGTCAACGCGAACAGAGCCATAATGAGCCCGGCGATCCAGAATCGAGTGATCACTTTCGATTCCGCCCATCCCAGTTGTTCGAAATGATGATGGATCGGAGCCATTTTGAAAATTCGTTTCTTGCGCAGTTTGTAGCTGCCCACTTGCAGGATCACCGAGACCGCTTCCACCACGAAAACGCCGCCGATAAACGGCAGCAGCAGTTCCTGTTTTAAAAGTACCGCCACCGTTCCCAGGCCACCGCCGAGCGCCAGCGACCCCACGTCGCCCATGAAAAGTTCCGCCGGATGCGCGTTGTACCAGAGAAAGCCCAGCGACGCGCCGGTCATCGCGCCGCAGTAGATGGTGAGTTCGCTTGCGCCGGGCGTGCGCGCCAGTTCCAGGTAGCGCGCAAAATCGGCGTTGCCGCTCAAGAACGAGAGAACGGTCATGGCGCCCGACGCGATGATCATCAACCCGATGGCCAACCCGTCCAGGCCGTCGGTTAGATTGACGGCGTCGGAAGAACCCACCAGCACCAGGATCAGAAAAACAAAAAAGCCCACGAACGCCAGAGGGTAGGTCCACGGATTGTGCAGCCACGGATGGATTAACAGGTCGGGCTTGAAACTTTTCACGAAGGGCACGTTCATGCTGGTGCTATAGCCGCCGCGCGCGTTCATCGCCAGCAGCAGCACGCCCACCAGCAACGCGGCCATAATTTCCAACGTGAACTTCTGCGCCACGGTCAATCCCTGATTTTGGCGGCGGCGGATTTTCAGATAATCGTCGAGCAATCCCACAGCGCCGAAACTCACCAGTCCGGTGAGCGCGACCCAAATCGACGGCAGGCGGAGGTTGGCCCACAGCAGCGTCGGCACGACGATCGACAGGCAGATCAGCAGTCCGCCCATGGTCGGCGTGCCCGCTTTTTTCTGATGCGACTGCGGCCCGTCCTCGCGAATATGCTGGCCGATCTGATATTGCCGCAGCCGCGCGATCAGCCACGGACCTAGCACAATCGAAATCAGGAACGCCGTGATGCTGGCCATCGCCGTCCGCACCGTGGAGTATTGAAACAGCCGGAAGGGCGAATAGTAATGGAACAGTTTTTCGTAAAAAAGCCAGTAAAACATCAGTTTGCGCTCCCATCATCAGGAGCGATGAACTGTTCGAGCGCCTTCTCCACATGCACGCCGCGCGATCCTTTGAACAGAATCGCATCGCCCGGTTGCGCGATCGCGCGCACCGCGTGTCCTGCCTCCGCTGGATCGTCGAAAAAAAGTGCGGCGCCGGCGCTGAGACCGGCGCGCCTCGCTGCGTCCACGGAAGCACGCGCTGCGCCGCGTATCCCGACAAGCACATCAATCCCCTGCTCCACGGCGTAGCTGCCCACGTCGCGATGCAAAGGCTCGGCCCAGCGGCCAAGTTCGAGCATCTCCCCCAGCACCGCGACCCGGCGCCTGGCAGGCGTGTCCCGCAACACGTCCAGCATGGCGCGCACCGCGTCCGGATTGGAGTTGTAGCAATCGTTGAACACCGTGATGCCGCGATGGTCGAATCGCTCCCCGCGCATTTTCCCCGGCATTAAATTCTTGACCGCGCCGACCAACCGCTCCGGCGCGATGCCGTAAACTTGAGCGACCGCCAGGCCGGCCAGGATATTCGAAACGCTGTGACGCCCGTGGAGCGCCGTCGTGAAGAGTGTCGAGCCGACCCGAAATTTCACACCCTCGGCCGATTCCTCGACATCTTCCGCTCGAACGTCCGCATCGGCCGACAGGCCGTATAAAATGACGTTCTTCCCGCGCGCCATCGCCTTCACTCGCGGGTCGTCGGCATTGAGCACCGCGGTTCCGCTCTCCGGCAGCGCGTCGATCAGTTCGCGTTTCGCCGCCGCAATCTCGTCGATCGATTCGAACGCCTCCATGTGCGCGGCCCCGACGTTGGTCACCACGCCGATATCCGGTTTCGCGATCGCCGCCAGAGCGCGAATCTCGCCCGCGTGATTCATTCCCATTTCGATAACCGCGACCCGCGCATTCTCGTCCATCCGCAGGAGCGACAACGGCACGCCGACGTGATTATTCAGATTGCCCACCGTCTTCGCCGTTTTCATCTCCGTCGCCAGCATCTCCGCGATCACGTCCTTCGTCGTCGTCTTGCCCGCGCTACCCGTCACGCCCACCACACTGCCCGCCCACGCCTGCCGAGCGTTTTTAGCGATCTGCTGCAACGCATCCAATGAATCATCGACACGCAATACTGCGCGGCGCGCGCCCTCTTTGGGGTCGACTGCCTCCACGTCCCGGTCCGCCACCGCGGCCACCGCGCCTTTTTCGAACGCCTCGCCGATATGCTGGTGCCCGTCATGATTCGGCCCGCGCAGCGCGAAAAACAGGTCGCCCCGCGCGATCGTCCGCGAGTCGATGCTCCATCCCGTGACCATCGCCCTGGTCCCGATCGACAGACCGAGCATTCTCGCCACTTCGCCGAGCTCGATCTCCATTACTCATATCCCAAGGACTCGAGAATCTCGCGCGCCGTTTCGCGATCGTCGAAATGAATCGTGCGATTCTTCAATACCTGATAAGGTTCGTGTCCCTTGCCGGTGATGAGCACCACGTCGCCGTCGCGAGCTTCGTCGAGCGCGCGCCGGATCGCCTTCGCCCGGTCCGGCTCCGCGACGTGCGGCGTGTCGAAGCGCCGCAGCCCCACCAGCGCGTCGTTGATGATGTCCAGCGGATCCTCCGACCGCGGATTGTCCGAGGTCAGCACCACGAAATCGCTCAGCTCGCCCGCCGCCATGCCCATCAGCGGACGCTTCGCGCGGTCGCGGTCGCCCCCACAGCCGAACAGAGTGATCACGCGGCCGCGCGTCATTTCCCGTGCGACTTGAATCACGTTGCGGAGCGCGTCGTCGGTGTGCGCGTAGTCCACCGCGACCAGGAATCTTTGTCCGCAGTCGATGCGCTCGAACCGTCCCGGCACTGCGCGGCACGCCGCCACGCCCTTCGCGATGGTTGGCAGGTTGATGCCATAGCTCAGCGCCGCGCCCGCGGCGGCCAGGATATTCAGCACGCTGATGCGCCCGGCCAGCGCCGATTCCACCGGCTGCTTCACGCCGTCATAGCAAATCTCGAAGCGAAGTCCCTCGAAGCCGGTGCGGACATTTTCCGCACGCAGAGCCGCATCGCCTGACAGCCCGTACCACAGCACGTGCGACTGCTCGTTGACCATCGCCGTGCTCGCCTCGTCGCCCCGATTCAGCACGGACCAGGCCGGCGCCGGCGCGCCCTGGGGCCAAAACAGCAGCTTCTTGGCGCCCGCGTACGCTTCCATGGTGCGATGAAAGTCCAGATGATCCCGCGTCAGGTTGGTGAACACCGCGGTGTGAAAATGAAAGCCGTATACTCGCCCCAGCGCCAGCGCGTGGGAGGAGACTTCGGCCACCAGGTGCGACCCACCGCGTTCTTCGAGCTCGGCGGCGAACGCCATCGTGTCCAGCGATTCCGGCGTCGTGTTCGGCGCGTCCCTGCGCTCCCGCGCCAGCCGGTACTCGATGGTGCCGATCAATCCCGTCACAAATCCCGCTTCCCGCAAAATTGCGTCGATTACATACGACGTCGTTGTCTTTCCGTTCGTTCCGGTGATGCCCGTGAACTGAATTCTCTCGTCGGGGCGCCCATAAAAGTTGCGCGCGGCCGTCGCCAACGCCCACCGGCCGTGCTCGACTTCAATCCAGGCCCCCTCGAAATTCGAAGGACGTTTCAGCTCGCTCACCACGGCCAGGGCGCCGCGATCCACGGCATCCCGCGCAAACCCCGCGCCGTTCCTGCGCGCTCCTTGAAACGCAAAAAACAGAAAACCTTTGCCCACCCGCCGCGAATCGTATGCCAGCCCCTCGACCGCCGCCCGTGCCATTTCCGGCGGCAACGCACCGCGCAGAGCGACGCCGGCCAGCACGTCTTGGAGGATCATCGCGTAAACTGCACTCGCACGCGCGCACCAGGAGGCAGGATCGAGCCCGCCGGCGGTTCCTGGTTTCGCGCCAGCCCATTTCCCAATACTTCGATTTGCACACCCCTCGCCGCCGATTCCTCCAGCACGGCGCGCAGCGTCATCCCCTGAAAATTCGGCACCTTCGGCCCCACCAGCGCCGAACTTAAAAAAGGCCGCCGGTCCAGATTGGCATCGGAGGAGACCATGGACCCCCCGGCCGTAGCCGAAGAGTCCGCCTGAACCGGCGGCAGAGTGACGGAGGATACAGCTCGCGACCCACCAGACTTGGAGCCCAGGTCCGGTATGGATAAATCGTTGACATCGCCCACATCGTGGGAAGGCGGAGTGCTGTCCGGCAGATCCTTCGGCACATCCAGCATCCGCAGCGCCGTCATCGCGACCTTGCTGAACACCGGACCAGCCACCGGACCGCCGAATCCCGCATTGCCGTTCTTCGTATCGTTCAGCGTCACCGCAACCACGATCTGCGGATTGGCCACCGGCGCGAATCCCAAAAAACTGGCGTTGTAATTGTGCGTGTAGGCGTGTGCCTTCGAATCGTAGATCTGCGCCGAACCGGTTTTCCCGCCGGAGGTATAGCCCTGGATGGTCGCGTATCGCCGGCCCGTGCCATGCAGCACCACGCCCTCCATCATCTGGCGCATCAGAATCGCCGTCTCCGGCGCAATCGCGCGTTCCGGTTTTTCCAGCGTGAAGTGTTCCACCGCCTCACCCTTCTTTTGACGCGCCAGAATCAGTTTTGGCTTCGGCAACAATCCGCCGTTGGCCACCGCCGCCCCGGCCAGCGCCAGTTGCAGCGATGTCACGCCCACTTCCTGACCCATCGCCACCGACTCGATCGACGTCGGCGTCCAGTTCTCCACCTTGCGCAAAATCCCCGCCGATTCGCCCGGCAGATCCACGCCCGTCTTGCGCCCGAATCCGAACTTCCGCACGTACTTGTAAAGCTGCTGGTCGCCGACTCTCAATCCGATCTGGATCGCGCCGATATTGCTCGATTTCGCCAGCACATCGGCCATGCTCAGCGTGCCTCTGACGTGATCGTGGATGACGCGGCCCATCAGGGTCAAGCTCCCGTTGCCGCAGTTGATCGGCGAATTCGGACGCAGCCGCGTTGTTTCGAGAGCCGCCGCCAGCGTGATCACTTTGAAGACGCTGCCGGGCTCGAACGGAGTGGTAATCGCCAGATTGCTGCGCGCCTGCGCCGGCTCTCCCGGCCCCGGCGGCTCGTTCGGATCGAACGTCGGCCAGTTCGCCATCGCCAGAATCTCGCCGGTGTAGGGATTCATCACCACGATCGATCCACTCTTGGCCGCGCTCTCCCGCGCCGCCCGCTCCAGCTCTTTTTCCGCTTCGTATTGCAGGTTCTGGTCGATAGTCAGAGTGATATCCGCGCCAGGCTCGGGCTTGCGCGCCATCACCGAGTCGTAAGGATTCTGCTTCACGTCGTTGAATACACGAACCTGCCCCGGCGACCCCGCCAGGTCGTCGTCCAGTTGCAGCTCGATTCCCGCCGTGCCCGCCTCGATCGTGTCGTTCGGATTGGCGATGCCCACGGACCCCAACACGTGCGCCGCCAGTTGCCCGTGGGGATAAAAACGCCGCGTTTCCGGCCTGAATTCGACGTATTCCAAATGGTAGCTGCGCACGCGGTCGGCTTCTCCGGCCGTCACCTTGCGCTTCACCCACAGGAATCCCAGGTCGCGACGCGATGCCGTGCGGATCTTCTCCGCCAGTTGCCGGGCGTCGAGGCCCAGAATCGGGGCGAGAAGGTGCGCCGCCACCGCCGCATCCTTTATGCGCCTCGGATTCACCAGCACCGATTCCGCCGGCAGGCTTTTTGCCAGCGGCTGCCCGAAGCGGTCCAGGATCGACCCTCTCTCCGCCTGTATCGGCACCACTTTCTGTTGTTGCGATTGGGCCAGCCGCAGCAGGTCGTCGTGTTCGATGACCTGGAGCCAGACCAGACGCCCGAAAATCACCAGCACCCAGAGGATCAGTGCGCGGAGTAGCCAAAGCAGCCGTTTGGTGGAGTGGGTTTCGGGCATTGCGGCATGTCCTGACGCTCGATTACTTCTGATTCATCGCAACCGTGCCCGATTGCGCGTTCTCCAGGTACACGACTTTTTGGGCCGGAGGATCGATGAACTGCTGCATTCGCGCCAGTTCCTCCATTCTCGCCGGAGAGAGCAGCCGTGCCTCGGCCAGTTCCAGCGACGCCTGCTCCGTGGCCAGACGCTCGCCCTCCTGCCTAAGATTTTGAATTTGATAGCCGGCCAGCAGGCCGTACGCGCTGGGCAGCAGCACGAAGATCAGCAGCACCACCGCCGAGACCACGCTTCCAATCAGCTTCCAGCAGGTTCCGCGCGCTTCCGGATCGGCCTCTCTGACGACTCTTGAGTTGTCGATCCGCTTGACGAAAAAATAGATGTCGTCGTTGGCGAAGGAGCGCAGCGCGGCGCCGCCGCCCGGTCCTCTCATGTTCTCCCCGCGCGCCTTCGCGGCCTGTTCGAAACCTCTCAGAAAAAGGCTGTTATACATCTGTGCCAGAGTTGCCACTTTATTTCTCCCCTCAACCGAACCATACAACCGCGCGAAATCCGGGACTGACCATTCTGTCCCAAGGCGGCGCCATCTCCCGCGAAACCAGCGAAACGCCCTGTGCCGCGTGGACAGAACGGTCTGTCCCGGCGTTCGCCCCTTGCGCTTACAAAATTTCCAGCGCCCTCAACTTCGCCGAACGCGACGCTGGGTTATCCCTGATTTCGTCTTCCGCAGGCCGCACGACGTGACGGGTCAGAATCTCCGCTCGCCCGTCTCTCGCCATCGCCTGAAAATCTTGTTTCACTCTCCGGTCCTCGAGCGACATGAAGGTCAGCACCACCACGCGCCCTCCCGCCTTCACCAGGCTTGGAATCGCTCCGAGTAGCGACTCCAACTCCTCGTTCTCCTCGTTCACCGCGATTCTCAACGCCATGAACGTCTGTGTTGCCGGATGAATCTTTCCCGTACGGGGTACGGCCTGTTCGATCAGCTTGGCCAACTGACCCGTTGTGTGAACCGGCCGCGCCCGCACGATTGCTCTTGCTATTCTTCGGCTCCTCCTCTCCTCGCCCAATTGATAAATCAAATCGGCGAGATTCTTCTCTGATTCGTAGTTGACAATGTCGGAGGCGGACCGCTCCTGCCCGCGGTCCATGCGCATGTCCAGTGCGCCATCCGACATCAGCGAGAACCCCCTCTCGCTCGAAGTCAACTGGTACATCGAAACACCCAAATCGGCCAGCAGTCCGTCCACCGGCTGCAACCCCTCGGCCGTCACCGCGTCTCCCAACTGCGAAAACGAAGCCTGCCGGAACCGGATGCGGTCCGCGCAGTCGAGAGTGTTCTCTTTCGCCCGCGCCAGACTCTCCGCATCCCGGTCGCACGACAAAACAAACCCATTCGTCAATTCCCGCGCGATTGCCGCCGTATGCCCGCCCAGGCCGCATGTACAGTCCAGATAAATCCCATCCGGCCGCACCGCGAGATACTCCAGGCACTCCCGCAACATGACTGGCGTGTGTTGCATACATGGCTACAATCCCAGCTTCAGGAACGTCTCCACCTTGTCGTCCAGATTCGTCGAGGCGTTCTGCATCCTCGTTTCGTGGACCATATTCGTGGCGCCGTCGATCCGCCCGGCCACGTGATTCAGCCAGACCGGCTGCGACTCCAGGCCCAGCAACTGGCGCAGCGCCGAGGGGAGCAAAATCCGACCCTGTGCGTCGATTTCCGATTCCCCTCCGTAAACCTTTGCAATTAAAGCCAGATCCGCTCCAGCTTTGGCGTGCTCGCCGGGGCCTTCCAGTAACTTTAAGGTGGACTTCCACCCCGGAATCGAGTAAATTCGAAATGTCCGCTTGTCCAAAGTCGTCACGAAGACCTTTAGAATGTTCGACTTTTTGCACCAGTCCAGCGAATCCGACGGCAATTTCAGCCGCCCCTTGTCGTCTACCTTGGCCGAGGCGATGGATAGCGGCGGCTCCGCCAAACCCGTGATTTCCGACACATCGCCCGACATTCACTCCACTTCGCTCCCTTTTACTCCACTGAGTGTAACCAAGGCCGCTGAGATTTGCAAGAACCTTTTTTAGAACCCTACACTTACCCCTTTTCTTCTCCCTGCACTAACTGTGAGCCCATCACCATCGGCGGCCAACCGGCGGCAGGGACCTGCGCGGGCCGTCACTCATCACAATCGAAAAATAAATCCTTTGCTTTGCGAGCTTAGCGCCTTTTGCGTGAATGGCTTCGTTTTTGCGTGATGTACGCTCAAGCCAGGAAATCTTCGTGGCCACGAAGTAGTCGTATTGCAGTGGAGCTGAGCTTCCGGAGCCCGTGGCAACGGCTTGCCGGAAGGAATTTTGGATCGATCCGATAAAGCCAAGGTGTGGCAGCCTGAGTAGCTTCAGAGAGTTGTGCATCGAAAGGATGGAAAATAACCCATTCCAGAGACACTCAATCCAATCAGCGGCCCGGTGGAACTCCGGGCCGCTCACGACCATTTCGTACAGCCGTAGTGCGTCATCACTCGAATAACCGTGTAATCTCCGGAATTCCCGACTCCTTCGCGTATTCAGAAAGCGGCCGGCCATCGGCATCCTTTGCCGTGACAATCCGCGGATGCCTCTCGACCAGACGGCGAGTCCATTCGATGTCGCGGGACTTGACCGCGTGCAATAGATCATCGATCTCAATACCAAGGACTGCGCCCCGTTCCCGCAAATACTCTATAGCCCACCCGGCCGGCGTCGCCCCGAATTTGCCGTCACGTGCGTTGATATCAGCGCCGGCGCTCAAGAGGAGGTCGACCAGAGGCCGGTGAGCGTGGAAGGCCGCGATGTGCAAAGCTGTTGCGCCAGCGTTGTCCCGAGCGTGCACCAACTCCGGATCAGCGGCCAGCATCACCTGCGCGCCTGCCAGGTCTCCCGCTTCAATGGCAGCGAAGAAATCCTCGTGGCGATTCATCACTAAAATTCTGTCACACTCGCAAAAAATCGGGGACCGCGCTTCCCTTCGTCGCCGCGTGGACAGAGCAGGCTGTCCCCGATTTTTTCCCAGCTTGCTACCAGGCATACACCGATACATTTCGGAGCACAAATGTTTAGAATGGAAGAATGGCTGGTTCGGAGAATCTCCGTGTAGACGACGACGGCCTGATGACTTCTCAAGTGGGCGCCTGGGCGGAGACCAAGTATCGCCTTTTGGCTCTGTACGACGAGCTCTTCTCGACCGGCATGAAGTACAAATGGGATCAGCGCGTCTATGTCGATTTGTATGCCGGCGCCGGGTACAGCCGTGTTCAGGGAACCGGCAGATACTTGAAGGGCTCTCCCATCATTGCCCTCACGGTTCCGGACCCCTTCGATAAGTACATCTTCTGCGAGGAAGACGAAGAACTGTTGGACGCCTTAAAAGTTCGTGTTCAACGAATCGCGCCCCAAGCCAATGTAGCGTACGTCCCCGGCAACTGCGACGCCGAAATTGAGAAAATCTGCAGCGAAATACCGAAGGCTTCATCCACGAATAAGGTGCTGAGTCTTTGTCTTGTAGACCCGTTCGATTTCGGGCTCAAGTTCAAGACCTTGAGTAGGCTTTCCGCCTTCTTTTTCGATTTCGTTGTTCTGCTTGCCATCGGCATGGATGCGAATCGTAATTACGACCATTACGTCGATGGCAATTCCACGAAAATTGACGATGCGCTCGGGAATACAGAATGGCGGGAACGCTGGAAGGCGGTCGGTATCAGGAGGAGCGAATTCAGGCCGTTTTTGGCGGAGGAGTTTTGCAGGAGCATGGAATCCCTCG
>CAVVNE010000086.1:0-3565 GCA_963749245.1 Bryobacterales bacterium | reverse complement strand
GGTTCCGAAGCAGAACGCCGACAAGATTGTCGCGGCGTACAAGAAGTTCGTCGAGGATAACGCGCCGGCGGGCATCCAGGTGGAGGTTCGAGTGCTGAGCGCGGGCGAGGCCATCATGGTGAATCCGGACCATCCGGCGATCGACGTAGCCGCGCGCGCGTTTCGCGACGTGCTGGGCCGCGAGACGGTGTTCGTGCGCAGCGGCGGGTCGATTCCCATTGTGGGAGATTTCGCGCGCCATCTGCACATCCCGACGATCCTAATGGGGTTTGGATTACCGGACGATGGACTGCATTCGCCCAACGAAAAATATAAACTGTCGAACTATTACGCAGGAATCGTGACGATTGCCCACTTCTTTGAACAATACGGAAGCTGACCGGGCGCCGCTGGGGGTGAAGACCCCTCCGACGACCCAGGAGAGCGTGGTTCGCTCGGCGGGTATCGTCTCCATGGCGGTCTTCATGAGCCGCGTGACGGGACTGCTGCGCGAAATCGTGATGGCGCGGCTGTTCGGCGCGGGGCTGATTCAGGACGCCTTCAATCTCGGCTTCCGGATTCCGAACCTGACGCGGGACCTGTTCGCCGAGGGCGCGCTCTCCAGCGCGTTTGTTCCGACCTTCACCGATTATCTTTCGACCCGCACGCATGAGGAGGCCGCGCGGCTGGCGAACCTGGTGGCCACCGCACTGATCATCGTCGTCGGCGCGATCTGCGCCCTGGGGATGATCTTCGCGCCGCAGCTGGTTTCCATGCTCGCACCAGGCTATGCGGCGGTGCCCGGCAAATTCGAGCTGGCCGTGTCGATGACCCGCATTATGTTCCCATTCCTGCTGCTGGTCGCGCTGGCGGCGCAGGCGATGGGGATGCTGAACTCCTCGAACCGGTTCGGGGTGCCGGCCACGGCGTCGACGTTTTTCAACATCGGCTCGGTTGGATTCGGGGTGGCGATCGGCATATGGCTGGCGCCGCACTGGAACGGGCCGCACATTCATATTTCGCGCATCGACGGGATGGCCATCGGCGTGGTTCTGGGCGGCGCGCTGCAATTGTGCTGGCAGCTGCCGAGCCTGCATAAGCTCGGCTATCGCTTCCAGGCGGCTTTCGACTGGGCGGACCCGGGCTTGCAGCGTATTCTGCGCATGATGGGTCCGGCGATTCTGGGAAATGCGGCGGTGTTGATCAACGTGGCGGTGAGCACGAATCTCGCCTCCGGGATTTCCGACCCGGTTCGCGGCTACGATGGGCCGGTAAGCTGGCTGGGCTACGCGTTCCGCTTTATGCAGCTTCCCCTGGGTTTGTTCGGCGTGGCCATTGGATCGGCGACGCTGCCCTCCATTTCGCGCAGCGCGGCTGCTGGGAATATGGACGAGTTTCGCCGTACCTTCTCCAAGTCGCTGGGGATGGTGTTTTTGCTGACGCTGCCCTCTTCGATCGGGCTCATCGTGCTGGGGAAATCGATTATCGGCGCGATTTATCAGGGCGGCAAATTCGAGGTCTACGATACGCAGCAGACGGCGACGGCGCTGTCCTGCTACGCCATCGGGCTGGTCGGCTACGCGGGGCTGAAAGTGCTGAATCCGGCGTTTTACGCGCTGAACGACGCGCGCACGCCGATGATTATCAGCGTCTTATCGATCCTGATCAATTACGCCACCGCGGTGACGCTGATCCGGGTGGCGGGTTTCGGACACGCGGCCTTGGCGCTTTCCACGTCGGCGGTGGCGATGTTCGGATTCGTGGCGTTGTTCGTGATTCTGAGGGCCCGGCTGGGCGGGGTTTACGGGCGCGAGCTGGCGGCGGGCTTCGTCAAAGTCGCGGCGGCGGCGGGAGCCATGGGCGGAGCCGTTTTCCTCGTGTCGCGCCAGATGGGGCGATGGCTGGGGGCGTCGCAGATGGCGCACCGGGCCGACCTGACGGTCTCGCTTCCCCTGGGAGTGGGTGTTTTTTACCTGGCGTGCCGAGCCCTGGGGGTCACGGATCTGGACATGGCTTTCCGGGCGGTCTTGGCGCCGGTGCGGAGGCGGTTGAACCGGGGGACGCCCTGAGCCGGGGATAGCCGCCTAAGTCGTTTGCCGGTCTTATCCCCTCTGTGTGAAAACTCCAGCTTCAAATGTGGGGCGGGCTATCAGCCGGCAGCCGCCCTCGGGGCGGCTTTGTTTCCATCAACGAAAAGCCTGCTGGAAGCAGGCTGCCGGCTGAATAGCCCGCCCCACACTTAACCCCTTGGGGATTCCATCGCGCCAGATCACAACGTGGGTAGGCTTGGAGTGGATTTTACTGTTCCGGGCCCTAGTCCGATTCGGCGAACCTGCGCCATACTAAAGTTTCTAAGGGTTTCTACCGATTGGACGGTGAAAGAACAGCATGGCACCGTACATTTGCATGATGCTTGCCTGCGCGACGCTGGCCCTGGCCGGCGATGTGCACAAAGCTCAACGCGCGTATGAGCAGGGTCTCCATCTGGAACAAGCCGGGCGCTGGCAGGAGGCCTACGACTCGTATTCCGCGTCGCTGAACGAGGAGCCTACCGCGCCGGCCTATCTGCACCGCGCGAAAACCGAGCTCGCGCTGGAACTGCCCGCAAAGGCCATCGACGATCTGACCGAATCGATTCGGCTGGACCCCAAGGATCCCGAAGCGCTGCGCTGGCGCAGTGAGACGTACGCGAAGCTGAACAACGATCGAGGCCTGATCGCGGATCTGACGGCGCTGTTCGACCTGGGTGTGGAGACATCGGCGCTCTATTCGCAAAGAGCCGCCGCGCGCGAGCGTCTGGGACAGCGTCAACTGGCCGTGGACGACTACGGCAAAGCCATCAAGCTGCGGCTGGACGATCCGGCTCCCTGGAAAGCCAGGGGCGCCGTGCTTTCCGCCATGGGAGGTTATCGCGACGCCATCGACGATTTCACGCAGGCGGCGCGGTTGGTGCCGGACGACGCCGGCGCGTATCTGGAGCGCGGTTTCGCCTTCGGTCAGCTCGGCGAATTTCCGCATGCCGTGGAGGATTGCGATCGCGTGATCAAGCTGGAGCCGAAAAACGGCCGCGCTTATATGCTGCGCGGAGCGGCATGGGCCCGCCTGGGATTCTACGGAAAGTCGATTGCGGATTTCGATCAGGCCATCGCAATCAACCCCGGCGATGCGTCTTTATACCTGGGCCGGTCCAGCGTGTACGCGGTGGAGGGTGAGAATCAGAAGGCGCTGGCGGACCGGATCGAAGCCGTGAAGCTGAGGCCCGATTCGGCGGAAGCGCTGCTGGCGCGCGGCGGATCGTATCACGCGCTGGGGATGCATGAGCAGGGATTGGCGGATCGCACGGCGGCCATCAAGCTGAAGCCGGAGATGCCGGAAGCGTGGTGCGCGCGCGGCAGCGCGTATTTTCTGCTCGGCAAATATAAGGAAGCCACCGACGATTTGAGTCACGCGCTGCGTTTGCGGCCGGATTATCAGGAAGCTCGCAACGTGCTGGCCAAGACGCAGGAGGCGATTGCGCGCGCCGAAGTGATGCAGGCGCCGCCGGTGATGGCCGCGGTTTCGGCCAAGCCCGAGCCGGAGCCGGCAC
>CAVVNE010000085.1:0-10421 GCA_963749245.1 Bryobacterales bacterium | reverse complement strand
AACAAGCCGCCCTGAGGGCGGCTGCCGGCTGATAGCCCGCCCCACTCTCTGCCAGTCTGCTTGACGCGCGCGGGGTCTGGGTTTTAGAGCCGGTTAGAGCGCCGCGCGAATACGCAATAACTTTGCCCACAAAGGCCCCAGCTTGTCCAGCCGAAGTGCGTTCGCGCCGTCCGAAAGCGCCCTCTCCGGAGCCTCGTGCACTTCCATGAACACCGCGTCCGCCCCGGCGGCCACCGCCGCGCTTGCCAGCGGTTCGATGAACTGCGGCTGCCCTCCCGATGCGCTGCCCGCCGCGCCCGGCAACTGCACGCTGTGCGTCGCATCGAACACCACCGGGTAGCCGAACCCGCGCATGATCGGAATCGCGCGCATGTCGACAACCAGGTTGTTATACCCGAACGTCGCTCCGCGCTCCGTCAACAGAATCTTGTTATTCCCCGTCGACGCGACCTTCTCCGCCGCGTGCCGGATATCGTTGGGCGAGACAAACTGCCCTTTTTTGATGTTGACAATCTTCCCGGTGCGCCCCGCTTCCACCAGCAAATCCGTCTGCCGGCACAAAAACGCGGGGATCTGCAAAATATCCGCCGATTCCGCCGCCAGCGCCGCCTGTGCCGGTTCGTGAATATCGGTCAACACCGCAAATCCGGCATCGCGGACGCTTTTCAGAATCCGCAGACCTTCTTTCAGCCCCGGCCCACGATACGCCGCCACGCTCGACCGGTTCGCTTTATCGAACGACGCCTTAAAAACGAATTCCCCGACAGCCTTCTTAATCTCCCGCGCCAGAAAGTGAACGTGTTCTTCGTTCTCAATCACACAAGGCCCGACAATCAGCGCGAGTGGGGTAGGGCCATGCCCTGCCAGTGCTTCAAGCAGTGAGATGACTCGCGCCAACGTTAACGATTTCCTTCTGCATCTTCCTCATCTGCTGCTCCAGCGCCGCCTTCACAAACGCGCTGAATAACGGATGCGGCTCCATTGGCTTCGATTTGAACTCCGGATGGAACTGGCACCCCAGATACCACGGATGATCGGCCAGCTCGCAGATTTCGACGTAGACCCGGTCTGGCGTCTCGCCCGTCAGCTTCAGCCCGTGCTGTTTCAAAATTCCTTCGAATTCGCGATTAAATTCATACCGATGGCGGTGCCGTTCGCTGATCTGTGGCACTCCATACGCCGCCCGTGCGAAACTGCCCTCCTGCAAATTGCATGGATACGCGCCCAGCCGCATGGTGCCGCCAAGTTCGTCAACACCCTTCAACTCGCGCAACTTATAAATGACGCGATTGCTGGTCGCCGGATCGAACTCGGTCGAATTGGCGTTCGGCAATCCGCACACGTTGCGCGCATACTCGATCACCATGGTTTGCATCCCCAGGCAGATGCCGAAATACGGCACTTTGCACTCGCGCGCGTAACGGATCGCGCACAACATGCCTTCGACGCCCCGCCTTCCGAACCCTCCAGGCACTAAAATCCCGTCGAACCCTTCGAGCTGGGCGATCGCATCGGGCCACGTCAGACGTTCCGATTCGATCCACGTAATGTTGACCTTGGTCTCGTGCGCCAAGCCTCCGTGCAGCAGCGCCTCTTTCAGGCTCTTGTAGGAATCCTCGTATTCGACGTATTTTCCCACCAGCCCAATCGATACCTGGTGCTTCGGATGATTCAGCCGGCCCACCATCTGCGTCCAGCGCGACATGTCGCGCGGACCAACTTCCAGGTCCAGCAGCCGCAGCGCAATCTCATCCACGCCCTGCTCGGCGAAAACGATGGGGCACTCGTATACGCTCGCCACATCGACCGCGGTCCCGACCGCCTCCACGTCCACGTCGCAGAACAGAGCGATTTTTTCCTTCATGTCGTCCGGCAGCTCGCGCTCACTGCGGCATAAAAGAATGTCCGGCTGAATACCGATGGCGCGCAGTTCCTTCACGCTGTGCTGCGTCGGCTTCGTTTTTAACTCCTGCGCCGCCGCGATCCACGGCACCAGCGTCACATGCACGAACAGTGTATTTTCGCGTCCCAGTTCGTGCCGCAACTGGCGGATCGCTTCCAAAAACGGCAGCGACTCGATATCGCCGACGGTTCCGCCGATCTCGACAATCACCACGTCGATGGCCGACCCGTCGGACGCCGTCGATACGCGTCTCACCGCGGTCTTGATCTCATTGGTCACGTGCGGAATCACCTGCACTGTTTTGCCCAGGTAATCGCCGCGGCGCTCGCGCGAAATAATCTGCTCATAGATACGCCCGCTGGTCAGGTTGTTGGCCTGCGTCAGAGGCGCGTGCGTGAATCGTTCGTAGTGCCCCAGGTCGAGATCCGTCTCCGCGCCGTCGTCGGTGACGAACACTTCGCCGTGTTGAAACGGGCTCATCGTCCCCGGATCGACGTTCAGATACGGATCGAACTTCTGGAGCGTGACTTTCAGGCCGCGGCTTTCGAGCAGGCAGCCGATGCTCGCCGCCGCGATCCCTTTTCCCAGCGAGGAAACCACGCCACCGGTGACAAAAATGTATTTGGCCATATTAATCGGTCACCATCATCTTTTCGTACAACCCCGATACCCTTTCCCAGTCGTCGGGCGTATCCACGCCGAGCGACTCGTACTCCGTTTCGACAACCCGGATCTTGAACCCGTTTTCAAGAGCCCGTAACTGCTCCAGCCTCTCCGCCCGTTCCAGCGGACCTACCGGTAAATCCGAATAACTTAGCAGAAAATCCCGGCGGTACACGTATAACCCGATATGTTTAAAACAAACCGGCATCGCGCCGTCGGTTCGCACATGCGGAATGGCCGCGCGCGAAAAGTAAATCGCGTTGCCTGAAAGATCGGTCACCACCTTTACCACGTTCGGATTGGTGATTTCCTCGGCCCGCTCGATTCTCTTCTTGAGCGTGCCCATGGGAACGTCGTCGTCCTCCATCAGCCCGAGCACGGCGGTGTCGATGGCCACCGGGTCGATCAACGGCTCGTCGCCCTGGATGTTGACGATGACGTCCGCATTGGACGCGGACGCGACTTCGGCCACCCGATCGGTGCCCGAAGGGTGGTCTTCGCGGGTCATCACCACGCGGGCATGAAATTTTTCCGCCTCGGCGCGAATCCGCTCGTCGTCGGTGGCGATGGTGACGCTGGTCAAATATCGCGCCTGCGAAGCACGTTCCCAGACGTGTTGCAGCATGGACTTTCCACCGATAGAGACGAGGGCTTTCCCTGGGAACCTGGAAGAGGCGTACCGGGCGGGGATCACGCCAAGAATGCGGAGCGGCACACTCGATTCTAGCAAGTCGCGGGCGGAGTTGGTAGGGTTATTCAACCGTGCGCGGGTCGAGGACCTGTATCTCCTGGAATCGCACGAAGTCGGTTGTGTTGAAAGTCAGGATCTTGTCGACTTTATTGACGTTCATGACGGCCACGAGACGGGCGTCGTGGGCGTTCTTCCCGGAAACACGATAGGAACTCACCAAGCGCTCCCATTCGGGAAGGATAGCGTCACTTTCTGGCAGAACCTGAAAAAGCTCCTTGAATCTCGCCAGTTCTCGCTGCGCGAATTCGGGGCTCATTCCAAGGCCGTTTTCTCGGGCCGGCCGGGTAGCGACCACCCAGAACTCGATGAGATTCTGAACCGCGATTGTCACCGCTTCGCCGGTGCGGGTGAGAACGGCGATTGCATTTTCCGCATTTGGAGTAAGCGGATGGTGAGGCTGCACGGACCGGACGAGAACATTTGTATCGACCAGAACTGCCATCTACAATCCGCGATCACCGTAGATCGACTCGCGACCTATCGCCTCGTCGGGCAACAGGGGCGTGGATGTTGAGTGGCTATGAACAAAGGCGTGAAATCTTGCGATCCACTCCTCAGCGGTCTCAGCTCGTCGTTGAGTGGCCAATCTGCTCCGCAGAGTGTCCAGGCCCAGGTCCAGCGCCTCCTCAGGACGATGGATCAGCCCGTTCTTGATCGCCTGGGCCAAGGTCCGCTCTTGCTCCGGTGTCGGGGTAATCGTCATAGCCACCCTCTTATTCATTGTCGCAGTTATTTTACATTTCGCCCTAGTCCACCCGGCACGGGCCGCTGGTATACTGTTGGCAGATTCGAGGAGGATTCGATGCGTTCCGCTCAAACGCTCGGACTCGTAACGATTTTGGTAGCGGCTGCCTTCGCGCAGTCACCCGTCGATATTAAACCGCGTGTCAAGGGCGCGGCTGCGGCGCCGGCCGCGGAAACCGCGATCGACCACAGGGCCAACATCCGCGTCGACACGACGATGGTGCTGATCCCGGTCGCCGTCACCGATCCCATGAGCCGTTTCGTCACCGGTCTGGACAAGGAAAATTTCAAGGTCTTTGAGGATAAGGTCGAGCAGGTGGTCACCCAGTTCTCCAGCGAGGACGCGCCGCTCTCGGTCGGCATCGTTTTCGATACCAGCGGCAGCATGGGCGCCAAGCTGATGAAATCGCGGCAGGCCGTCACCCAGTTCCTGAAGACCGCGAATCCCGAAGACGAGTTCTTCCTGGTCTGTTTTAACGACCGCCCGGAACTGTCGGTTTCGATGACTCCGGATACGGAGGAAATTCAGAACCGCCTCACGTTCACCCAGGCCAAGGGGCGCACTGCGCTGCTCGACGGCGTTTACATGGCGATGAATCACATGAAAAAGGCGAAAAATCCGCGCCACGCGATTCTGATTATTTCCGACGGCGGCGACAACTCCAGCCGCTATACCGAGAGCGAAGTTCGCAACGCCGTTCGCGAGTCAGACGTCCAGATCTACGCCATTGGCATTTACGAACCGCTCGCCTCACGCGGCCGGACGCCCGAGGAAATGGGCGGCCCAGGCCTCCTGCGCGAGCTCGCCGAGCAGACCGGCGGCAAGGATTTCGCCGTCGACAATCTGGCTGAGCTGCCGGACGTGGCGGCCAAAATCGGCCTCGAATTGCGGAATCAATACGTTCTGGGTTATAGCCCAAAGAATCTGGTGAAGGATGGAAAATACCGGCGGGTGCAGGTTAAGCTGGTAAAGACGGTGGGTTTGCCGCCGTTGAAGCCTGCATTCCGAACTGGATATTATGCACCTACGCAGTAACCTATTTTTTGTGGCCGCACTGACGGCGTTCGCCGCCGCGCAGACGCCGCCTGCCACACAGGACGAAACACCCACCTTCACGCTCGATACGAAGCTGGTCGTGCTACACGCCAGCGTGCTCGACAAGAACAACAAGCTGGTGACCAACCTGCCCCAGTCGGCGTTTAAGGTGTTTGAGAATAACGTCGAGCAGCCGCTCAAAATCTTCAATCGCGAAGACGTCCCCGTGTCGATGGGCATCATCATCGATAACAGCGGAAGCATGCGCGAAAAGCGTCCGAAGGTGGCCGCCGCGGCTCTCGAACTGATCAAGGCGTCGAACCCCCAGGACGAGGTTTTCATCGTCGACTTCAACGACGTCGCCTACCTGGACGCGCCCTTCACCAACAACATCAAGAAGCTGGAACAGGTTCTCGACAGGATCGATACGCGCGGCGGTACCGCCATGCGCGACGCCATCAGCATGTCGATCGATTATGCCAAGGCGGAGGGCAAGAAAAGCAAGAAAGTTCTTCTCGTCATCACCGACGGCAACGACAATACCAGCAACGAAACGCTGGAGCAGCTGGTGCGCAAGGCCCGGCAAAGCGAGGTGCTGGTCTATTGCATCGGCCTGCTGAACGACGAGGAGCCGCGCGAGGGCCGCGCCGCCAAGCGCGCTCTCAAGGCGCTGGCCGAGGCTTCCGGCGGGCTCGATTATTATCCGAAAACCTTGAGCGAGGTGGAGAGCATCACGCCGCAGATCGCGCATGAAATCCGCAATCAGTACATTTTAGCGTACACGCCGTTGAATGCCGTGCTGGACGGCACGTTCCGCGCCATCAGGGTGACGGTGCCCGGCCATCTCACGGTGCGCGTGCGCAACGGCTATTTCGCCACTGCGGCCATCCCGCCCAAACCCAAGCAATCGGGGCCGGGTGAGAA
Organism: Bryobacterales bacterium; assembly: GCA_963749245.1. Classification (GTDB taxonomy): domain Bacteria; phylum Acidobacteriota; class Terriglobia; order Bryobacterales; family Bryobacteraceae; genus Palsa-187. The sequence continues at coordinate 4,400 of CAVVNE010000085.1, read as the reverse complement.
GTGAGCAAAGCCAAGTAATGTTGCGGATCGCCTGGCGGCTCGCGAAAGGCTACCGCCTGCGGCCGTGGCGCAGCCCGTATCTCCGATGGCGCATCGAAACCTACCTCGGCGTCCATGCCGGCCGAATCACTCCGCGCAATTTTTTTCAAATCGTCTGGCGGGAGCGCCGCGGGTTCCTTCGCTATCTGCGATGGGCGGATAGGATGGATCGACGATAAACCATCGTTTGACAGAAGCGGGAGCACCCCGTAATCTTAGGGCATGGAAGTCAATCTCAATCCCGACCTGCAAGCCAGGCTCTCTCAGCTTGCCGCCCAACAAGGTCGTGACACAGAGGCACTCGCTCGTGAGGCAATCGAGCGCCTGGTGGACTATGACGAGTGGTTTATCCGCGAGGTCGACAAAGGTTTGGCGCAAGTAAAACAGGGGAAGGTACTAACGCATCAAGAAGCCGGGATGCGTCTCGAGCGGCTGCTCAGTCAAAAACAGTCCCGCTCTTAATGGAACTCCGCTGGACAGAAGCTGCCGCCGACGATCTGGAACAGATTGCCAACTATTTGTTTGAGAATGCGCCAGCCCGCGCAGCAGAATTGGTGCGTGAGATTTACGACGCCCCGTCCGCGCTGGCTGAATGTTCCCTACCGTGGACGTCCAGGCAAGAAAGGGGGAACTCGCGAGCTCGTTCTTTCTCCCCTACCCTACATTGCGATCTACCAGGTCACTGGAGACGTAATCCACATTGCTCGCATTCTCCATGGCGCGCAGAAGTGGCCTTAATCGCCTGACGCTGCACTAGAATGGATCGATGGTGAGAACGTTCTTCATCTGCCTAGCGCTCGCCGGCGCTCTTCACGCGCAGGCCTATCGATTCGGCCGCGTCTGGGACGGCGAAAAAGTGCTGACCAACACCGTCATCGTGGTCGAAAAAGATCGTATCAAGAGCGTCGGCCCTCACGACGGCGACGCGATCGACATGACGCGCTACACAGCGATCCCCGGCATGATCGACGTTCATACGCACCTGACCTACGTGCTCGATACGAACCGCCTGACGCAGGCCGGCCGCGGCGCCGCCGCGGTTTATCTTTCGCAGTCGAACGCGAAGAGGACGCTCGAGACCGGCGTGACTACCGTTCGCAACCTGGGCGCCAGCGATTACGCCGACATCGCCATGCGCGATCTGATCAACGCCGGCATGATGACCGGTCCGCGGATGTACGTTTCGGGCTACGGCCTGTTCATCACCCGCGGAGGACGCGGCGGCGGTCCGGGCACGGCCGACGGCGTGGCGGAAGTTCTCAAAGTCGTACGCCAGCAGATCGGCGCGGGCGCCGATGTGATCAAGATGTACGGATCGACCGGATCGGGCCAGGATGTGACCGGCAATGAGACGTTCACCTATGAAGAAATGAAGGCCGCCGTCGACGCCGCGCACGCGCTGGGCAAGCGAATCGCGATTCACACCTATGGGCCGAGAGGCGCCCGCGATGCCGTTCACGCAGGGGCCGATTCCGTCGAGCACGCCACCGACATGGACGACGAAACCATCGCCGAAATGGCGCGCAAGAAAATTTTCTACGTGCCGACCATCGATCACAATCGCTACTATGTCGACAACGCGCAGATGCTGCGCTATCCACCGGGCGCAACAGCACCATTAAACGATTTCATCGCGCGCAATCTGGAAACGGCGAAGAAAGCCTTTCGCGCCGGCGTCCGATTCGCCATGGGATCGGATGCCGTGTACACCATGTTCGGCGAAAATACGCGCGAGTTGGCCTGGTTCGTCAAGGCCGGCATGACGCCGGAGCAGGCGCTGAAGACCGCGACCGTCGACGCCGCCGATCTGTTGGACGTCAGCGATCGCCTGGGGCATTTGAAGCCCGGTTATTTCGCCGATATCGCTGCCATCGAAGGCAACCCACTCGAAAATATCGACACGGCGATCAAGAACGTCCGCTGGGTGATGAAGGCGGGCGCAGTGGTGGTGGATAAGACGAAATAGGACGCTAATCTACTTCCTCTCACTGCTCAGCAGAATCATCGCTTCCAGCGTCCGCGCCCGCTGCACGTCGTTCATGACGAGATAGCGATGCTTGCCTTCCGCCGACGGGACGAACGTCGTCACGCCGGATTTATCGACTTGAATCGTGCCCGGCTCCGATAGCGAGAAATAGCCGTCATTGGGCCGAATCGCGTAGAGCGCCGCGGTGATGTCCCACGTTGGACGGTCGTAGGGAAACCTTTTGTAGTTTTTATACCCGTCGGCCACCGGATGGCGGACGCCGAAATCGCGCGTGATGCTCGACGCGGGGAACAGCATGGAGTTGCCGATTTCAAATCCGCTGACAACAATGGGCGTCGGCCAATCGCGCAGCACCTTCTGCGCCGACGGAATATCCATCCTGATGTTGAACTCGGGATTGGGCCTGGCGAAATCGCCGGCCATCATCACCAGCAGTTTTACTTTCTGGGCCACCAACCCGGAATCTTTGAACAGATGCGCGAGGTTCGTGCTGAAGCCCACCTGAACGATGGTGACGCTATGATCCGGCTGCGCGGCCAGCGCCTCGCGCAGCACCGCGACGGCGTCCGGAGCGTCCGCGCCGCTCTTCAATTTGTGAGGATAGAGGCCGCTCTCGGCCGGGACGCGGATCATCGGACTGTCCGCGGGCGTCACGCCACTGCCCTTTACCATTCCGATGGGAATATTGGGGCGTCCGTAAAACGTGTTGATCAGATCGATGTAGGGCGCGGCCCATGGATTGTCCTTCGTGATCGTAACGGCAACGATGCGGCATTCGCCCCGGCTCTCCAGCGCATGGAGCAGCGCGAGCGCCAGCGCGTCGTCGATGTCGTTGCCCATGTCGGTGTCGAAAATCACCGGCGCTTGCGCGAACGCGACGGCCGAGGCCAGCAATAATAAGAGAGGATGCCGCATAAATTCCTTTTTATATTACTGCTCGCGCTGGCGGTTTGCGCCTGCACGAACCAGCACCGGGCGCCGGCCTCAGACGCGCCCATTGAAAAATACAAGCTGGACGGCGTGGTTGTTTCGCTCGATCCGCAAGGGCACTTGGCGAAGATTAAAGGCCAGAAAATCGAAGGCTGGATGGAAGCGATGACGATGGAGTATCCGGTGAAAGACCGGAATGAGTTCGATACGTTACACGTCGGCGAGCACATCACGGCGACGGTGTTCGTGCAGGATCTCAATTACTGGATCGGCGACATTCGTCAGGAGCGATGAGTGTGCGGGTGCGTGTGAATGCCGAGCGACGGATGCGCGTGGCGATGTTCGTGAATTAAATTGCTGCGGCGCAGGAGCGCTTCATCGTTGAGGATTCCGGCGGGCGCGCCGTGCGCGACCAGCTTGCCCGATTGCAGCAGAAAACAATCGTCGGCGATGTCTTCCACCAGTCCCAGGTCGTGCGTGGCCGTAATGACGGTCTTTTTACCATCCCCCCATCCGATCAGCAGATCGATAATCTGGCTCTGGCTGCGAGGGTCGAGCGCCGCGGTGGGCTCGTCGAGCAGCAGGACTTCCGGATCGAGCACCAGCACGGACGCGATGGCGACGCGCTTCTTTTCGCCGCCCGAAAGCCGGTGCGGTGGACGATCTTTGAGATGCGCGATCTCCATCGTGTTAAGAATCGCCTCGACGCAGCCCAGGATTTCGCTCTTCGGCCAGCGCATTTGCAAGGGCCCGAACGCCACCTCATCGAACACGGTGGGATTGAACAGTTGGACGTCGGGATTCTGAAACACCAGTCCCACACGACGGCGAAACGTCATCGCGAAGCGGTCGTCTTCCAGGCCGGCCGCATCGATGTTCTCGCCGCGAAACGAAATGTTTCCGGTTTCGGGGAAACACAGGCCATCCAACATGCGCAGCAAAGTCGATTTTCCCGAACCGTTCGCACCCAGCAGCACGCTCCGCTTGCCTTGCTGGATTTCGAGAGAGACGTTGTCCAGCGCGACCAGGGAGCCATAGCGAAACGTCACGTTCTCCACCTGAAACATCAGCGTCCCATCCACACGGCCGCCGAGGCGATGGTGAAAAACAGCAGCATCCAGAGCCAGTCTGCGGGCCGCATCTCGAAATCGTCAAGCATGTAAACTTCGCCTCGGAAGCCCCGGGACTGCATGGCCAGATGCACGTCGGCACTGAGATGGTAGCTTTTGCTGAGCAGTACGCCGACGGTGGCCGCGGCCAGACGGCGCCGGTCCGCGGCCTCCAGCACTCCCACCGTCCGGCTTGCACGCGACTCGAACATATCGAGCGCGGTTTCGAGAATCAGAAAAAGATAACGGTACGACATGCCCAGGATCACCACGAAGACGACGGGCAGCCGCAGCACGCGCAGAGCCTTCAAAATATGCGCCCAGCGGGTAGTCAG
>CAVVNE010000084.1:0-10447 GCA_963749245.1 Bryobacterales bacterium | reverse complement strand
CACCACCAATATCGCTGTTGTCGATATTAAACGAGCCGGTTACATTCCCTGACGGAGTCGAGCCCGCGATGTGCCGCTTGTAAAAGTCTGCACAAATCGCGCAAGTAAGTCCGTTGAAGTTCGTCAGATTCAGCGGTATCGTCTTGCCGCCCACGATCATGCTCCCGGAGCCTTCGGAGACTGGAAGTTAAGTTGGTCAAAAGAGCCGATCGCCGCGGCGTAAACCCCCGTTCCGCCCGTGATCGTGCCGCCGGTCCATTGGGGATACGGAAAGGTGTTCCAGAAGTTCGGATCGTCGACGAGTAAAAGCTGAAGCTGATACTGTCGATCGCGTTGAAGTCTTCAGTGCGCCGGTGAATTTGGATCGGTGTCGAGACGGCCCCGATTCGGCCGGGAGAGAGGCTGTGGAGTGAGAGCGTCGCACTGCCCAGGGATCCCGCCGAACCGGAGAAGAACAAGTCGAACTGATCCTCATTGGTGTACGAGAAGCCAGGCGGGGTGAGTATGGTGAAGTCGAAGGTGAAACTCGTTGTCTGCTGGGCCGCATGCGGAAATCGCTCCAAGCAGCGAGACCCAGAGAATCCGGGAACAATTTGCGCGATTCATAAGCGTGCCTCACGATAAGGGGTAATAGCCCCAAAAGGCCATAAACCGGGATTTCCGCTTTGGCCTCCCGGCTTTGGACAGTATACCGAAATCGCCTCGATTGCGACCAAGTTTTGCACATCAAAACGGTTTACGTGGGGAAAAGGGGACAGACGCTTTTTTCGAAAACTGGAGACGAAACCGTCCCGTGACTCCTCGGCGTCGCCCGCCGGGCAGGGCTATTTGAACGGAATTTCCACTTCGGCATAACTGCCGGGTGTGGCGGCGTTGGCGGCGGCTACAATTCGGCAGACATACTGTCTCGCCATGCGCCACGGTGAATTGCCAAGGACGATGATGGCGATCTTCCCGCCTTTCAGGTTCTGCTGGTAGCGGATGTTTTTATCGGTCGTAATGAGCAACTCGAAACCTGCCGCTTCGGCTTTGGTAAGCAGCTCACCGTTCGAAATTCTCTCCCAGCCGCGCTCTATCGCCTCCGTGACTTCATGGCCAGCAAGCGACCGGGCTAAGCCGCTCGGTGCGCCGTGATCAAAGAGAATGCGCATCGGTCGAAGCCGACGCACCTAAGGGAACCGGCAGCGCATCGAGACTGCGGGCCGCGAATTCCAAGACGGCTTGCACCTGCTCTCGGGTCACATGGTACTGTTCGAGGATTTCCTCGATATCCGAACCGGCTTCGAAATTTTCAAAAACCGTAGCCACCGGCATCCGGGTATCCTTAAACACCCATGCTCCGCTTACCCTCCCCGGCACGCTTTCCACAGCGGGGCATTGCGACCAATCGAGGGCTGCCATTGTAAGCGTCTCCTGCTTCTAGAGTAACCTTTCAAAGGTCGCGCGCGGGACCCACGCCCATCCAAATGCTGGTCAACCACCGGGAAGGCGGATCGACAATTGAGGAATTCCTGGAGGACTTCCCGACGGTCATCCGCGCTCGGGCCAAAGAGCGACGTCTCGAGTGCGTGTCCTCTTCGGCTTCCCGTTTGCCCGCATGCTGACGCATGGCGGCTCAACGGTACCGTGACCGTCAGGCCCTCCGGGCGGCTCTTGTTTGCAACATCGAAAAGCCTGCTGGGAAGCAGGCTGCCGGCTCATAGCCCGCCCCACACGATCCTGTGGCAGTTTTCACAGAGACTCGTCAAGGCAAGGGATAATATCAATACCGCTTCAATGCTCACTTACCCCGACTCGGTGCGCTTCCTCTATGCGCTCGGCAACGAAATTAAGACCGCCAAGCTGGGGCTCGACCGCATCCGCGACGTGCTGGCCGCGCTCGGCGATCCGCAAGATTCTTTCCGCTCCATCCATGTCGCCGGGACCAATGGGAAAGGGTCCACCTGCGCCATGATCGAAGCCGGGCTGCGTGCGGCGGGCGTGCGCGACCGGGTTGTTCACGTCGCCTCATTTAATCGAACCCACTGAGCGCATCGCGATCGACGGCATGGCGGTCACACGGCTCCAGTTTGAGCGAGCCTTCAACACTGTTCACAAAGTCGCAGGAGAGCCGCATCCTACATATTTCGAAACCGTCACCGCCATGGGTTTTTGGCTGTTTCGCGAGCTGCGCGTCGAAACCGCGGTCGTCGAAACCGGACTCGGAGGGCGTCTCGACGCGACCAACGTGCTGAACCCCGCGCTCACCGTGATCACGCCCATCGATTTCGACCACGAGATTTACCTCGGCAACACGATCGAAGCGATCGCGCAGGAGAAGGCGGGAATCCTCAAACCGGGCGTTCCCGCGATCTTCGCCCGCCAGCGGCCGGACGCCGAATCCGTGCTCGATGGCCGCGCCGCTGAGCTCAACATCCCGGTTAAGCGTACCGAGGATTTCGAGGTCCGCGATTTGCACGTCACTGCGCGAGGCTCCGAATTCTCCGGTCTTCACTGCCCCCTCGCGGGCGAGCATCAGATCGAAAACGCCATCGCCGCCGCGCTCGCGCTCGAATCCCTGGGCGTCTCTCCCAGGGGGATCGAGAACGCCGTCTGGCCGGGACGCCTCGAACGGATCTCTCCCAACCCGGACATCATCCTCGACGGCGCGCACAACCCGGCTGGAGCGCGGGCGCTCGCGCGGTATCTCGAACGTTTTTATGCGGGCCGAAAAATATGGATGATCTACGGCGCGATGCGCGACAAAGCGGTCGACGAAATTGCCGGCATTCTGTTTCCTCTCGCTTATGAGCTGGTATTCACCGCGCCCGATAACGCCCGCGCCCTCCGCCCCGAAGCGCTGCGCGAGCTCGCCGGACGGGGTCGCGTTGCGCCCACGATCGCCGCCGCTGTGCAGGAAGTTCGCCAAGAGGTCGCCGAAGAAGACGCCGTGGTGATTACGGGATCGCTGTTCCTGGTCGGCGAAGCGCGGGCTCTTTCGTACAATAGACACTCATGGCCCTTTTCTGGAGCCTGGTCTTCGTAGACCCGCTCATCATATTTTCTACATTCTTTTTTGGGGTGATCAGCCTGGTGGCGTCGCCCTTCGACCGGTCGGGCGCGTTCATGATGAAGACGGCCCGCGTCTGGGCGCGTTCGCTGCTGGCCATCGCGGGCGTGCGGGTGAAAGTCGAAGGCCTGGAAAATCTCACGCCGGGACAGGCCTACGTTTTCGCGTCGAACCATCTCAGCTACATGGATACGCCGGTCATCCTGACCCACATCCCCGCGGACTTCCGCTTCATGGCGAAGGACGGCCTTTTTAAAATTCCTCTGCTCGGCACGCATCTCGGCCAGGCGGGCCACATTCCCGTGCCGCGCGAGGACCCGCGGGCCGCCGTCAAAACCATGTCCGTCGCCGCCAACAGCATCCGCACCCGCAACATTTCGCTGCTGATTTTCCCCGAAGGAGGCCGCTCCCACGACGGCGTCCTGCAACCTTTTAAAGACGGAGCCGCCTACATCGCCATCAAAGCCGGAGTGCCCGTGGTCCCGCTGGGCATTTCCGGCACGCGTGAAATTCTCGCCATGCACTCGGCCACTTTCCATCGCGGACACGTCACCCTGCGCATCGGGGAGCCGATTCCCACCGAAGGGTTGACGCTTCACGACCGCAAATCGGTGACCGATTCCGTCCGCAAGACGGTGGTGGCCGTTTTGCACCGCTGAACTGGTGCACTCCGGCCATTTATAAACCTTCATCTTACTTGTTTTCAATCAGTTACACATTGGCACGCAGTTTGCAATCTGCTCTGCCAGGAGGCTTGAAGAAAATGAAAACCAAGTTGATGGCAATGTTACTGATGGCGGGCAGCACGATGTTCGCTGGTGTCCGTTTTGGAGTTGGCGTCGGATTCGGCGTCCCTGTCGCGCCCGCGCCTGTCGTAGTGGCCGCTGTGCCCCCGTGCCCCGGCCCTGGCTACATTTTCGTGAACGGTGTCTGGACCCTGCCGCCCTATGCGGGCGCATATTGGGTCGGCCCCCGCTACGTCGGCGGACGTTACTTCGCCGGCTATTGGGGCGGACGCCATGAAGTCTACGGCCGCGGCTTCCGCCGCTAAGCCTTAAGACCCTCCCTGTGGTTGCGGCCCACCATCCAAGCCGCAACCATAGTGTGTGGTCTAGTGCCCCGTCCTCTCCCCGATCTTCTCGATGGTCGTCTGCGCCGCCCTCGACAAACTGATTGCCGGGATCAACCCGAATCCGCGACCCGCCGCCGACACCATCCCCGTCTCGTTCGCCTGAATCTTCCGCAGAGCTGGAATGTCCGTCTCATCGCCCATCGCTCCGATGACTCGCATCGCCGCCAGCTTGTCCGAAACATCTTTGCTATTGATCAGCGCGCGAGCGGTTTCCAGCACTCTCGGATCGCCAAATGTCAGCGCACGATCTAGAGCCGCCGTCCCGACCAGTCCCCCGTTCTTCGCCAGGCTCAACAAATACGGCACTACCACCGGATCTCGATAATCCGACAGTCCCTCGACGGCGTTAATTCCGACCAGCTTGTTCTGCTTGCCTTGCTCGTAACTTCTGAAAATATAGAAGTCGTTGAGGTTGGCGGTCTGGTCTTCCAGCAGCAGAGGACCGTTGCGGTGGCTGGCCGCGAAGGCGGAAGCCGCAACGGCGATCATCAGCAAACTGCGAAATTTCATGTAACTCCTCCTTAAAGGGGATTGTGTTTCGCAGTTGGATACGTAATTGACGGGTCGAACGGATTTGGCGAGCTATTCTATAGACATGGCCCCCGCCGAGCAGCCCCACTCCGAGTACAGCCCCGAATACAGCGAAGACGGCGTGGACCTGACGCTCATACGCTGGATGCTGTCGCTAACCCCCGCCGAGCGGCTGGAATTCCTGGAAAATCAAATCAACGCGATCCTCGAAATCCGAAAGTTGAATGCCGGAGCGTAGGCTCACCGCGATGGTCCGCGCGCTCCACGACGCGGGCATTGAGTTTCTGGTCGTTGGCGGGTTGTCCGCGGTGCTCAACGGAGTTCCGGTAAATACCTTTGACGTCGATGTCGTACACCGGAGAACACCGGAAAATGTCGACCGCATCCTCCCGGTCCTCGAATCTCTGGAGGCAATCTACCGCATCCAACCCGAACGCCGCCTCCGTCCCGTCCGGTCTGCCCTGCTCTCGACAGGCCATCAGACCATGATCACCAAATACGGTCCCCTGGACATGCTGGGCGAAATTGGGAACGGCCTGGGGTACGAAGAACTGCTCCCGCGCTCCCGCGAAATGCTCATTGCCGAAGGCGTCCGCATCCTCGTTCTCAACCTGGAAACGCTCATCGAAGTGAAAGAACAACTCAACGGCGAAAAAGATCGAGCGATGCTGCCCATCCTTCGCCGCACGCTGGAGGCAAGTAAGCGTAAGGGTGCATCATGACAGCAATCGATCTGATGCTATGATGCAGACATGAGGACCACGGTCACTCTCGATCCCGATGTCGAACGGTTGATCAAAGAGGCGATGCGCGAGCGCGGAATCTCTTTCAAGGAAGCTCTAAATGAGGCCGCGCGGGATGGACTTCGCGGCAAAGTGCGCAAACCTGCTAAGAGATTCGTTCAGAAGACGTTCCCGATGGGAGCGGAACAATTGTTCCGTTGGGAAAAAGCGCTAACCGTCGCCGATGCCATCGAGGACGAGGAACTCAACCGCAAGCAATCGCTGCGCAAATGATCCTTCTCGACGCGAACTTGCTGATCTATGCGGTAAATGAACACGCCCCTCTCAACCGGAAAGCGAAATCGTGGCTCGAATCGGCGTTGTCCGGACCGGAAACCGTCGGCTTTTCCTGGAACGTACTTCTCGCGTTCCTCCGCCTCACCACCCGACCAGGGCTGTTCCAAAATCCTTTGACCGTCGAAGCCGCGTTCGATCTGGTGGCATCCTGGCTCGACCAATCTTCCTCGACGGTCGTCCATCCCAGTCCGCACCACCTGCGGGTCCTCCGCGAGTTGATCCTGCCGCTGGGCACCGGAGGAAATCTCACATCCGATGCACACCTGGCCGCGCTGGCTATTGAATACGGTGCGGAACTCTGTTCGTTCGACACCGACTTTGCCCGCTTCCAGGGCCTGAAATGGCGCAACCCTCTAGGTTAACGCCGCGACTCCAGAAACAACTTCAACCTCGCCATTGCCTCTTCCAGAATCGATTTCTCCGACGCGTAGCAGATCCGCACGCTGCCCTCTCCCCCCGCCCCGAACGCGACCCCGGGCGCAAGCCCGACGTGAGTCTCCATTAACAATTCCTTGCAAAATGAGAACGAGTCCTTCACCCCCTCGATCTTTGGAAACAAGTAAAACGCCCCATCCGGCGCGGGTGTCGTGACCCCGGGCATCTTTTTTAACAGGGCGAGACAATCGTCACGATTCTCCCGGAGCCGCCCCACCATCGTCTTCACCACGTCCTCGCCCCACAGCAGAGCCGTCTCGCCCGCTCTTTGTGCGAAGCTTGGCGCGTGCGATATGTAAAACTCGTTCAACTGCGACGCCCGCAGGCTCAAATCCTTCCGAGCGACTAACCACCCCACGCGCCAGCCGGTCATGCAATAGGCCTTCGAAAACGACTGAATCACCACCACCGCATCCTCGCGCGAGCACTTTTTCAAAATCGACGGCACGGCTTTTTTCGGCGGATCGGAATACACCAGCCGCTCATAAACCTCATCCGCCATCAGCCACAACCCGTGCCGGCGCGTGAATTCCAGCAGCCTGTCCTGATCCTTCTCCGTCGCGACCCACCCCAAGGGATTCGAAGGTGAGGTATAGAGCAGCAGCTTCGTTCGGGGCGTCACCGCACGCTCCAGCGCGTCGAAATCGATCTCGTATCGATCGCCGATGAGCGGCTGCGGAATCTCCTTGACCACCCCGTGCGACATCTGGATAATCGACGGCCCGTTCGGCCACGATGGCGTCAAAACCAGCGCCTCATCGCCCGGATCCACCATGCACCGCAGCCCGACGCTTAACGCCTGGACGCCCGACGCCGTCACTGTTATCTCAGAAGCCGGGTCCAGCTCGACACCATGCAGTTCCGAGTAATATCGCGCCAGCGATTTGCGCAGCGAAGGCAGACCGGCGTTCTCCGTGTAATAGGTGAACCCGTCGGCCATTGCTTTTTGGGCTGCGCGTTTGATGAACTCCGGCGTGGGGATGTTCGACTCGCCGAAATACAGTTTAAAAACGCCGTCCATGCCCATGGCGATTTCCGCCAGTTCGCGAATCCGGGAGTGAGGAACGGCAAGCGCCGAGGAAGCGACGGAAGCAGGCATCTAATTCTTAACGTGACCCGCGTACTCCAGCTCCCGCATCGCCGCCGCTCTCGCCCGCCGCTTCCGGAACTGGTAAATGCAAATCATCGCCACCACCGAACCCAACCCCGCCATCAGCATGTCTTCCTGCGAATCCCACGGGTCGCCCTGCATGCCGACAAACTCCTCGAGTCTCTGCGGGCTTAAGACCGATGCCGATCCGGCCTCCAAGATTTCGTAGATCGCGCTGAACGACAGCGTCGCTTCGACCGGCAGGAAGTACCGCCACATGCCGGTGATTCTCGCCGAGCGCATCAATACTTCCTGGAACGGATAGCTCAACAGCAGCCCGAACGAGAAGTGCGCCAGGCGGTCGTAATGATTCCTGTGCGTGTGCAGCCAGCCCTTCATCCACTCGCCCAGCGGAACATCGGAATACTTGTAGTGCGCCCCCCATTCATGGATGCACAGGTAGATCAGAATCAGCAGGTACGAGAGATCGGACAGCGGCAGCTTGCGGTACGCCCAAATCATGATCGGTACGAGAATGAAGACCAGAGTATTCTCGAGCGCCCAATCGAACTGGGTGTCCGGCCGGTACGCCGCCAGCAGAAATGCGGCCACCGTTCCCGCGCAGATCCAGTGCAAAAACCGGTTTTCGCGGAACGGCAGACACGACGCGGTGGATGCAGTGGTCAAAAGGGCATTAGACAACGGATCAGCCCCCCCGCGCAACTGGTCCCATGGCGTAGGCTTAAAGAGTGACGCTCCGTGAACAGCTCGAACGGCGGAAACTACAATGGCAGTCGTTCAACGAATGGGAGGGGGGGCAGACTTTTGACACCCGGAAACCCTCCGCGATTCTAGCGGATATGGGCACAATTCTAAGCTGGCTTTCCTCCGACGTCCGCATCCAGGACCCCGACCCCGAGAAGGCGGGAATTCAGAGGATGCGAGCGGCCCTGGCCCTCATCCGCCAGATATGACCGACCTTGAACTTGCGCTGGCCGAGGTCGCTCGCGCTCTCGAAAACTGTCGTCTTCCTTACATGCTCATCGGGGGATTGGCCGTCGCCTCAACCGGCGAGGCCCGAGCGACGCTCGACGTAGATATCTCCTGCTGGGTAGATCCGCAAAGGATGCGCGAGGCCACGGAATGCCTGTGCCGCCAACTGCGGGCGATTCCCGCCGATCCCCACGCTTTTGTCGAAAAGCGCAGGGTATTGCCCGTCATGACGTCCATTCAAATTCGCGCGGACATCATCTATTCATCGCTGGCGGTGGAACAGGAGGCGATTCGCCGGGCCGTCATCACCCCCCTGGCCGGACGGCTGATCCCGGTTGCTTCGGTCGAGGATCTTCTCCTCATGAAGCTCATTTCGGAACGGCAAAAGGACCTTTCGGACGCCCGCGCATTGCTCCGGCGCTTCAGGAAGTCACTCGACCTCGCCTACCTGATGCCGAAATTGGAGGAGCTTGCCGAAGCGCTGGCTCAGCCGGACATTCTGGAGATCGTTCACGCGGAACTGGACCGCAAGGAGTGATTTAACCCCGCCGGTCCTTCGCCGCCATCAGCTCTTCAATATGAACCAGATCCGTCGGATAATTCCCTGTGTAGCACGCGTAGCAGAAATCGTGATTGGTATCCGCCACCGCTTCCCGCAAAGCGCTAAGCGACAGGTAGGACAACGAATCCGCCTCGACGAACCGGCGAATTTCCTCGATGCTGTTATTCGCCGCGATCAGCTCGGCCAGGCTCGGCGTGTCGACGCCATAAAAACACGGCGAAACCGTCGGGGGACAGGAAATCCGCAAATGCACCTCGCGAGCCCCGGCGCCCCGCACCATGCGAACAATCTTCCGGCTGGTCGTGCCGCGTACCAGCGAATCGTCGACCAGAATGACGCGCTTCCCTTCCAAAAGATGCCTGACTGGGTTCAGCTTCAGCTTCACCCCGAAATCGCGAATCGCCTGCGAAGGCTCGATAAAAGTGCGCCCGACGTAATGATTGCGAATGAGCGCCTGCCGGAACGGAATTCCCGCCTCCGCCGCGTAGCCTATTGCCGCGGCGACCCCTGAATCGGGGACCGGCACCACGACATCGGCATCCACCGGACTCTCAATCGCCAGCAGCCTGCCGAGCATCTCTCTCGAATGCTGCACCGGACGCCCGAACACGATCGAATCCGGCCGCGAAAAATAAACATGCTCGAACACGCAGTGCGCATGGTCGCGCACCGGAGCATACCGCTCCCGCGTCATCCCCTCCGGCCCGACAATCACCATCTCGCCGGGCTCGACATCGCCCAGATACACCGCGTCGATCAAATCGAACGCGCACGTCTCGGACGCGAAAACATAACACGTCCGCCCGCCCGACAATTCCATCTGCCCGAAGGCCAGCGGCCGAAACCCGTGCGGATCGCGCGCGATCAACACCCGGTCCCCGGCCAGAAACACCAGGGAAAACGCGCCCTCCAGTTGCAGCAGCGCCTCGCGCAGCGCCCCCGACAGCGTCTTCTCGCGCGACCGCGCGACCAGATGCAGAATTACTTCCGTATCGCTCGAGGCCTGGAAAATCGATCCGTCCTTTTCCAGCTCCCGCCGCAATTCTCCCGCGTTGGTGATGTTCCCGTTGTGCGCCACCGCGATGTTGCCCTTGTTGCAGGCTACCGAAAACGGCTGCGCGTTCAACAGGACTGTATCGCCCGCGGTCGAGTATCGAGTATGCCCGATGGCCGCCTCCCCAGGCAGCCCTCCCAGCACTTCCGGCGTGAAGATCTCGGCCACATGCCCCATGCTCTTGTGGCAGAAAATCTCGCGCCCGTTGCTCGACGCAATCCCCGCGCTCTCCTGCCCGCGATGCTGCAATGCATAGAGGCCGAGGTACGCTAAATTCGCCGCTTCCGGGTGCCCGTAAATCGCGAACACCCCGCACTCGTCATGGAATTTATCAAACATGGAATTTATCAAACATGGGAGCCAGCTAATTGATCTTCCAGCGCATCCTCCTGCGCTTTCCGAAGCTTGCCGGTCGCACAATCGACCAGCGTGACGGAATTGTAGTCGATTCGCAACGTCTCCTTCATTGTAACGCCGATCCTCACCGCTTCTACCCCGTGACCAAGCGCAATCCTCTCGACC
>CAVVNE010000083.1:0-27424 GCA_963749245.1 Bryobacterales bacterium | reverse complement strand
GGGGAAGAGCATCGAGATCACCGGAAACAAATTTTTCAAAACCGCGACGCTGCGCGAGCGCATGTACATTACGTCGGCAAGTTTTCCGCGCTTCCGCTATGGCCGCTATTCGCAGAAACTGCTGGAACAGGATAAGGAGACGCTGCGGGACCTGTATATCTCCAACGGTTTTCGCGACGTCGACGTGGAATCGAAGGTGGTTGCGAATTATGGCGGGAAGCGCGACGCGCTGGGCGTGGTGCTGGACGTAAAAGAAGGCCCGCAATGGTTCGTGAGCAAGCTCGATATTGAAGGCGTGCCGGAGAACGACATTCCGTATCTGCGCTCGATCCTCGAATCCAATACCGATGAACCGTTCAGCACCGCGAACATCGCCGCCGATCGCGACGCAATTTTGAGCTATTACTACAACAACGGATACCCGGACGCGCGGTTCGACTGGACGCAAACGCCGGGCGAAGGCGCGAACCGGGTGAACCTGAAGTACATGCTGCAACTGGGGAAACGTGTCTACGTGCGCAGCGTTCTGCTGCGGGGCCTGGAAACGACCAGGCCGTCGTTGGCGAACGACCGCATCAGCCTCAGGCCGGGCGATCCCCTGTCCCAGCAGGCCATCGCCGCCAGTCAGCAGAAGCTGTACGACCTGGGCATTTTCTCGAAGGTGCAGACGGCCATTCAGAATCCCGGGGGCGACGAAGAGCGGAAATATGTCCTGTTGCAGGTGGATGAGGCGAGCCGCTACTCCTTCACCCTGGGATTCGGGGCGCAGATTGCCCGTATCGGCGGAGGCATCACCACGCTGGACGACCCGGCGGGCAGCACCGGTTTCGCGCCGCGCTTCTCCGTGGGCATCAGCCGCCTCAATTTATTCGGATTGGGGCAGACGCTGAGTCTGAACACGCTGATTTCGACCATCGAGCAGCGCGCCATTCTCACGTATCTTTTACCGCAGTTCATGGGGCATGAGAAACTGTCGCTGACGGTTTCCGGACTTTTCGACAACGCGTTCGACATCCGCACGTTTCATCAGCAGCGCACCGAGGGCTCGGTGCAGCTGGCGCAGCGGATCTCGCGCGAGTTCCAGTTACAATACCGGTTTGCGATCCGGCACGTAGCGATCTCCGATCTCAAGATTTCGCCTGAGCTGGTCCCTCTGCTGTCGCAGCCGGTGCGGGTCGGCATCTATTCGATGACCTTTATTCAGGACCGGCGAGACGATCCGGTCAATTCCCACCGGGGGATTTACAACACGGTCGACGCCGGGGTCGCGCTGCGCCAGTTCGCATCGCAGTCGGACTTCACCAGGCTGCTGTGGCGCAATACGACGTACCATCCGATCGGCAAGGACGTGGTGATCGCGCGCAGCCTGCAATTCGGCTACATCCAGCGGCTGGGCGGACCGGCGGAGATTCCACTGGCCGAGCGGTGGTTCTCCGGCGGGTCGACGTCGAATCGCGCGTTTCCCGATAATCAGGCCGGCCCGCGCGACGTCGAGACGGGATTTCCGCTGGGCGGCAACGCGCTGCTGTTTCATTCGACCGAACTGAGATTCCCGCTGATCGGCGATAACCTGGGCGGCGTGCTGTTCCACGACATGGGCAACGTCTACGACAACATTCAGGACATCAGCTGGCACTTCCGGCAGCGCAATCTACAGGACTTCAACTACGCGGTGCAGGCCGTTGGCTTCGGAATCCGCTACCACACGCCGATCGGCCCGATTCGCGCCGACTTCAGCTTCAGCCCCAACGCGCCTCGATTCTACGGCTACGCGGGCACCTATGAACAACTGATTCTGAACCAGGGTGTCCTGATGACGCAGAAAATCAACTTGTTTCAGTTTCACTTTTCGCTGGGACAAACCTATTGATCCGCTCGATCCTAGTCGCGCTGCTGCTGCTGGACGGACGAGCCGAGATTCTCGACCGCATCGCCGTCACCGTGGGCAGGCATGTGATCACGGAGGACGACATCCTG
Source organism: Bryobacterales bacterium (assembly GCA_963749245.1). Taxonomy (GTDB): domain Bacteria; phylum Acidobacteriota; class Terriglobia; order Bryobacterales; family Bryobacteraceae; genus Palsa-187. Next base: position 25,447 of record CAVVNE010000083.1, on the reverse strand, counting down.
CGGGAACTGCGCATTGCGGCGTTCCTCGATCAGAAACCGGTCGATGTGAGCGGCGAGCAGAGGCGCAAGGCCGCCGACCGGCTGGTGGATCAATACCTGCTGCTTCAGGAGGCGGCGACCAGCCGGCAGATTCTTCCCACCGAGGCGGATGCACAGAAGCTCCTCGACCAAGTGAAAGCGCAGTATGCCATTGAAACCGAGTATCGCGCGGCGCTGGCCCGCTACCACATCGCGGAAGCGCAGCTTTCAGATCATTTATTGAAAGGGATCCGCGCGCTGCGCTTCACCGACCTCCGTTTCCGTCCCGAGGTCCAGCTCTCCGACGACGATCTGCACGAATACTACGATTCGATGGCCGCGCAGTGGCGCCGCACGAATCCGGCTCAGGTGCCGACGTTTGAAGCGAGCCGCGATCAGATCGAAAAACTGCTAACCGATCAGCGCGTCACGCAGGCGCTGGACCGGTGGCTGGGCACGACGCGCAGCGAAACGCAGATTCTTTATAAAGACGAGGTTTTCAAGTGAGGAAACTCGGGCGGGTCCTGCTGCGTATTCTGGCCGCCCTGGTCCTGCTGGCGGGCGTGTGCGCGCTCACCGGCGTGCTGGTGTTCCGCAGCGGCTGGTTCTATGAAGCGGTCCATCGCCGCATGGTCGCGGAGATCGAGAAAGCCACGGGCGCGGGCGTCGAAATCGGGAACTATGCCTTCGACTGGAAGAAGCTGGAGGTGAAGGTCGGCCCGGTGGTTCTGCACGGCAGGGAATCGGCGAGCGAGCCGCCGTTCGTGCGGGTGGAGTCGGTGACCGCGGGCTTGCGAATCATCTCCATGATGGAGCGCAAGGTCGATCTCGCCTATTTGAATATCGACCAGCCGCTGGTGCGGATCGTGTTCTACCCGGACGGGTCGAACAACGTACCGGAGCCGGCGATCCATCATCCCGAAACTACCTGGGCCGAGGATCTGGTGCGCCTCGCGGTGGGCCGCTACGAAGTGGCGAACGGACTGTTCGAGTATGACGACCGGAAGATTCCCCTCAATCTGCGAGGCGAGGATCTCCACGTGCGGATGAGTTACGAGGGGAGGGGGCGCTATCGCGGTGAGCTGGAATCGAACCGCGTGCGGGTGATTCCGGACGGCGCGGGCCCGATGGAAGTGAGCGCGGCCGCCGCGTTCACGCTAGACAAAACGGCGATCGATATTTCGCGCCTCAAAATCGCCACGCGGGAATCGCGGGCGGATCTGACGGGGAAGCTGACCAATCTCCGCTGGCCTCGCGGGACTTTCAATGTCAGGGCCTCGGCCGCGGTACGGGAGATGGTGAGGCTGTTCGCGATTCCGATTGACCCCACGGGCTCCGCCACGTTCGACGGCAAACTGAACATCTCCTTCGAAAAGCCGTTCGCCTTTTCGATGAACGGCCGAGCGGCGGCCCGGGGGCTCGGCTACCGGCAGGATCGCCTGGTGATCGAAAACGCCGACGTGCGAGGCGATTTAAGTCTTGGCCTGGACAATCTCACGCTGAAGAACGCGACCGCCGACGCGCTGGGGGCGACGGTCAACGGGCAGGCGAGCCTTACGCACTGGCGCGATTTTCATGCCGAGGGAAATCTGCAGGGCTTGAATATCCATGAAGCCGCGCACGTCGTGACGGACCGGGCGATTCCGTGGAACGGCACGCTGGCCGGCGGCTTTTCGCTGGACGCCGCGATCGGCAGGCAGGCCGCAAAGTTTCAAGGCAATATCGGAATCTATCCGGGGTCCGAGCGCCCCATCGAAGGCCATCTCGACGTGGATTACGATCAGGCGGCGGGTACCGTCGAACTGGGCAAGTCGTATCTCAAGACGGGGGCCACGCGCGTCGATTTTTCCGGCACGCTCGGTCAAACGCTCGACGTCCGCGCGCAATCGACCGATCTCGACGAATTGCTTCCCGCACTCGCCATGGTGAATCCGCACGCGCCGAAAGAGCTCCCGCTCAAACTCAACCACGGCCAGGCTGCCGTGCTCGGTGTCCTGAAAGGCCCTCTCGACGAACCGCACTTCAGCGGCCAGGCCAGCGTGACGCATGGCATCGTAGACGGCCACGTATTCGACGCCTTCACGGCGACGGGCGACGGGGGCCGAGAAGCGATCCACCTCCGCACGTTCACGCTGACCCGGGGAGCGACCACCATCGACGGCGAGGCGGATGTCTCCGAGCGGAATGGATCGTTCGAGGACGCCGCCATCGACGCGAAGCTGAACCTCCATAACGCGCAACTCGCCGAACTGGCGAAGGAGGCGGGGTGGAAGCTCGATGTGACCGGCACAGCGTCGGCCAGCGCGCACTTGTCGGGATCGATAAAACATCCGGCCGCCGACGTCACGGCGCAGGTGGAAAAACTGGCTGCCTTCGACGAGCAAATCGACCGGGTCAGCGGAAAGATCCATTATGCGGACGATGCGTGGACCGTCTCCAGCGGCGACGCGGCCGTGGGCGCGGGCCGCATCCATTTTGACGGATCGTACGGCAAAACGGAGGTGGTCACGTTCGACATCGCCGCCGACAACATCGCCGCGTCGCGCATAAAAGCGCTCGGCAAGCTGCCGATGCGGCCGGACGGAATCCTTCACGCCAAGCTGAGCGGAACGGGCCGGATGGCGAAGGGCGAATTCGAGTTGATTTCCGTGGGCGGCGACGCTACCGCCCGCGGCGTCGCCCTGAACGGCGATGGCGTTGGCGACGTTTCGCTCACGGGGCAGACGCGTGGCGTCGAACTTTCCGTCCACGCGGCGGCCACGGTGCGCGGCGCGAAGATCGAGGCCGACGGCACATGGAAGCTCGAAGGCGACGACCCCGGGTCGATGAACATCCACGCACAGCGAGTCGATCTGGCGACCGCGCACCGCATCTATAGGATCGGCGGGACCGACGAGCAAAAGAACGAAGTGCTCCCGTTCGAAGGCTTCATCGACAGCCACGCCGAGGTAGCGATTGCGCTGCGCAATCCGGAAGATTTTCGCGCGGAACTCACGCTCGACAAGGTGCAGGTCAACCCCAGAAAGTCTCAAGCACTGAGGCTCGGCGTCCAGCCGCAGGATGTGGTGCTGACCAACACAAGACCAGTCAAGGTGATGGTCACCGCCAAGGAAGCGCGTATACAATCGGCGCAGTTCGCCGCGCGCGATACCAGCCTGGAGGCCACGGGCGGCATTCCCTTCAATGCGAACCAGCCCGCCGATCTCGCCGTGCGCGGCTCCGTCAATCTGGCGATTTTACAGCTCTATAGTTCCGATCTGCTGGCCCGGGGCAACGCCACCGTGCAGGCCGCCGTCAAAGGCTCGCTGCGCGATCCGCAACTGAACGGCCGCATGGAATTGAAGAATGCGTCGCTCTACCTGGCCGACCTTCCCAACGGCATCGACAACGCCAACGGCAGCGTGATCTTCGACCGCAACCGCGCCACCATCGAAAAACTGTCGGCCGAAACCGGCGGCGGGAAAATATTCTTTGCCGGATTCGTCGAGCTGAGCGACATCCTCACGTATCGTCTCCAGGCCGAGGCCGAACAGGTTCGCGTGCGCTATCCGGAGGACCTCAGCACCACGTTCAGCGCCAAGCTCGCGCTGAACGGCACCTCAGACGCCAGTACTCTTTCAGGCTCCATCACGCTGAACCGTGCGGCGTTCAACCCGCGCTCCGATCTCGCCGGATTGATGGCGCTCGCGGCCAAGCCCGTGCCCGCGCCCGCCTCGCCCAACGAGTATCTTCGCGGCATGCAGTTCGACGTCCGGATCGATAGCGGGCCGAATTTCGAGTTTCAAACTTCGCTCACCCGCGACGTCGAAGCCGAAGTGGACCTGCGCCTGCGCGGATCGCCTATCCGCCCCGTGCTGCTCGGCGCGATCTCCGTCAATCAAGGCGAGATTCAGCTCTTCGGCAACCGCTATACAGTCGATCGCGGTGACATCCGGTTTCTCAATCCGGTAAAAATCGAACCCACTTTCGATATGGACCTCGAAACCAAGGCTCGCGGGATCGTGGTGAACATCAGCTTCTCCGGCACGCTCCAAAAACTCAACGTGAACTACAGTTCCGATCCGCCGCTGCAGCCGCGCGACATCATCGCTCTGCTCGCGGTCGGGCGCAATCCGACGACGTTGGGCAGCACCGCGGCCGGCGAAGTCGCCACCACTTCCAGTTCCGGCCTGGAAGCCGGCGGAGGCCTTCTGGGACAGGCGATCTCGGCGCAGCTCTCGAGCCGCATCCAGCGCTTCTTCGGCGCCAGCCGGGTGAAAATCGATCCCACCGTTACCGGCGTCGACAACCTGCCGCAGGCTCGCCTGACCATCGAGCAGCAGGTTTCCAAAGAGATCACGCTCACCTACATCACCAATCTGAACCGCACCCAGGAACAGGTCGTGCAATTCGAGTGGGATTTCAGCTCCCACTGGTCGGCCATTGCCGTGCGGCAGGATAACGGCCTGTTCGGCATCGACTTTCAGTTTCGGAAACGATTCAAGTAATGAAGCCGCCCTGCACAAAGAAAATGTTTCGATGAATAAAAACACTTTGGAACTTTCGCCCGATGAAATGAGGGCGCTCGGCTATCGCATCGTCGACATGCTTGCCGATCGATTCGCGCAACCTTGGTGAAGAACGTGTCGGCACGAAGGCCGATCCCGCGGTGTTGCGTCCCGCGCTGCTCACGCCTCCGCCCGCGCAACCGGTCGCCCTCGATGAAATCCTCGCGACGCTCCAGCGCGACGTTTTTCCGAACATGATGAACACCGCCCATCCGCGCTTCTTCGCGTTCGTGCCCGTGCCGTCGAATTTCGTCAGCACGATGGCCGACGCGCTGGCCAGCGGTTTTAACGTTTTCAGCGGCTCGTGGCTCGGAGGCTCCGGTTCGGTGGCGCTCGAATTGACAGTGATCGACTGGCTGCGCCAATGGTGCGGGCTCCCGGACACCGCGGGCGGATTATTCGTCAGCGGAGGGTCGATGGCCAACCTCACGGCCGTCGTTGCCGCCCGCCACGCGATGCTCGACGATCGCGTCGGAGGCGCCACCGTCTATTACAGCGATCAAACCCATTCCTCGGTCGACCGCGCGTTCCGCGTCGCCGGATTTCTTCCCGAACAGATCCGCAGGATTCCCGCGGATGCGCAGTTTCGCCTGCCTCTCGAACGAAGTGGCGCGCCGCATCGCCGGGGATCGAGCCGCTGGACTTCGCCCGTTCGCCATCGTCGCCAACGCCGGCACCACCAACACCGGCGCCATCGATCCTCTGCCCGAAATCGCCGCGCTCTGCGCCGAAAATCGAATGTGGATGCACGTCGACGGAGCCTACGGCGCGGCCGCCGCGCTGTGCGATCGCGGACGCGATCTGTTGAAAGGACTCGATTTGGCCGACTCGCTCTCGCTCGATCCCCACAAGTGGCTGTTCCAGTCGCTGGAGTGCGGCTGCGTTCTGCTGCGCGACGCGGGCCTTCTCAAATCGACCTATCGCATCATGCCGGAATACCTGGCCGACGTGCATCGCAACGTCGCCGAAGTGAATCCGTGCGATTACGGGATCCAGTTGACGCGTTCATTCCGCGCGTTGAAACTGTGGATGTCCATCCAATACTTCGGCCTTGACGCATTCCGCGCGGCCATGGAGCGCGGCTTCGAACTGGCCGAATTCGCGGAAGCGAAACTGCGCACCATGCCCGGCTGGGAAATTGTCACACCCGCGCACATGGGCATCGTGACCTTTCACCACCCCGCTGCCGACTACGAAAAACTGCACGAGGCCATGCTCGACGACGGTTTTGCGCTGGCCACCTCGACGGTGCTGAAGGGGCGGACTGTGCTGCGATTTTGCACGATTAACCCGCGGACGACGGAAGAGCGACATTACCCAGACTCTCGACTGCATCGACCGGCTGGTCGCGCGAAGGTAGGCCGTTGTATACTGACCGCATTCCCATGTCGAAATCGCTACTGATTGCTCTCGTTGCGGTGAACGCGATCGCGCAGGACATCGCGGCGGGCAAGAAAATATTCGAATCGCAGTGCGCTCTTTGCCACGGCCAGACCGGAACCGGCGGGCGCGGCCCCAGCCTCCGTCGTCCGAAGCTGACCAGGGCCCCCGACGATGAAGCGCTCTGGAAGGTCATCTCCCATGGCATTCCGCCGGAGATGCCCGGCGCCTGGCAGTTGAACCAGCATGAGGTTTATTCGGTCGGCGCCTATGTGAAATCGCTCGGCGCGATTCCGCCGGAAGTCCTTCCCGGCGACCCCGCGCGCGGCGAGCGCGTCTATCAGAGCAAAGGATGCGCCGGATGCCACGTCATCGCCGGCAAAGGCGAAGGCTTCGGCCCGGAGCTGACCGACATCGGCGCGCGGCGCAACGGAGCCCATCTGCGCCAGACTATGCTCCAGCCCGCGCCGACCTTGCCGGAAGGATTTCTCTACGTCGCCGCGGTGACCCAAAACGGCGCCACCGTCGCGCGGCATCCGCGGTCAACGAGGATTCGTTCAACATCCAGCTCAAGGACGCGCGAGGCCAGTTCCACAGCTTCGCCAAGTCGGAGTTGAAGGAGTTGCAGAGGCTGCGCGACCAGACGCCCATGCCGTCGTATCGAAGCGCTCGCTGGGCGCCGCCGAGTTGGACGACCTGGTGGCGTACCTGGCGAGCCTGAGGGACAAACCATGAAGTGGTGCGTGACTTCTGCTCTGCGCAACGGCGTCTAGCCCAGGTGCCCTACGAGCGCATCGTGAACGCGGACAGGAGCCCGGCAACTGGCTGACGTACTCCGGCAACTATCTCGGGCCATCGCTTCTCGCCTCTTATCGAGATCACGCCCGCGAACGTGACGGGCTGCGCGTGAAGTGGGCCCATCAGTTTGACGACCGGACGCATCGAAATCTCGCCCATCGTCGTCGACGGCGTGATGTACGTCACCGGGCCGAACTCGGCCGCCGCGCTGGACGTCCGCACCGGCCGCGAACTGTGGAAATGGAGCCGTCCGATTCCGAAGGATTATCAATCCATCGGGTTCGGCCGCGTCAACCGCGGCGCCGGCGATTCTCGACAACCAGCTGTTCGTCGCCACGCTGGATTGCTACCTGGTCGCGCTCGATATCAAGAGCGGAGCAGGAGCGCTGGTCGGTGCAAGGTGGCCGACTACAAGCCCGGCTACAGCATGACCCTCGCGCCGCTGGCGATCAGCGGGAAAGTGCTGATGGGCGTGAGCGGCGGAGAAGCGGGCATTCGCGGTTTCGTCGACGCGTACGATGCGGCAGACCGGCAAGCGTTCCTGGCGATTCTGGACCATCCCCGCGCCCGGCGAGCCCGGTCACGAGACGTGGCCCCAGGACGGAAAGTACAAAGATAGCTGGAAGACCGGCGGAGGCTCCACGTGGGTCACCGGCTCTTACGATCCCGAGACGAACCTTGTTTATTGGGGCATCGGAAATCCCGGTCCCGACTGGAACGCCGATTCGCGAGCCGGGGCTAACTTGTACACCTGCTCGCTGGTCGCGCTCGACGGCGATACCGGCGCGCTGAAATGGCATTTCCAGTTCACGCCGCACGACACGCACGATTGGGATTCGACGCACGTGCCGGTTCTGTTCGAAGCCGAAGTCCGCGGCGTGAAGCGCAAGCTGGTGGCCGTCGCCAATCGCAACGCGTTCTTCTACGTGCTGGACCGGTCAAGCGGCGAGTTCATCGCCGGCCGCGCTTACGCCAAACAGACCTGGGCCAAAGGCCTCGACGACCGCGGCCGCCCGATGGTGATCCCCAACACCGAACCGAGCGAGGAGGGCACCATCGCGTATCCCAATCTGAACGGCGCCACCGTCTGGTTCAGCCCGTCGTACAGTCCGATCACGAACCTTTTTTATGTCTCGGTGCGCGAGCTTGGCTCGATCTATTACAAACGCGAGGCGGATTACAAGCCCGGAACGTTTTTCGCGGGCGGAGGCGAAGCCGCAATCCCCAAGAGCGAAAAATCGGGAGCGATTCGCGCGCTGGAGGTCGCCACCGGGAAAATGCGCTGGGAATTTCCGCTGCATACCGCGTCCTGGTCCGGCGTTCTGTCGACCGGCGGCGGACTGGTCTTCGCCGGCTCCGACGAAGGCAATTTTTTCGCGCTCGACGCGCTCAGCGGAAAGCCTCTGTGGAATATCCAGACGGGCGGCGCGGTGACGTCTAACCCAATATCGTTCAACGTAGACGGGAAGCATTACGTCTGCATCGCGGCGGACCGCGTGCTGTACGTCTTCGGCCTTTAACGCAACCCGCCTGCCCGCTCCCTGACGGTCGCGGCTCAACGGAGCCGCCATGCGTGACAGGCTGCGGAAAAAGTCAATGCAAGCCACGATTGGCAGGCGGAACCGCCTGCCCCACCAAGACAAATTAGCGAGTTACAGCAAGGTGGGACAGGCGCTTTCGCCTGTCGAGCGACTTTTTCCGCAACCTGGTGAGCATGCGGACAGACCGGAGATTAGTGTTTATCCGGCGCCTTCCCCAAACTAATCAAATTCGCCAGCAACTGATACGCCCCATCCGTTCCCGCCGGCAACTGCCTCCACAACCCGAGCCCCAGATACAACCACCGACCCTTGCCGATCTTCCCCTCGACAAACGACCCCAGCTTCTCCCCTGGATTGTCCTTGAAGGAATCGACCATCGACACCAGGTCAACATATTTTTTGTCTTTTTCGCCCAGGAAATATAGCCCGCGCTCCTGCACCCAACCTTCCCAGGTCGACGCGCCGATTTTGTTCGGATAGCTGAACACTGGACTATCCGGCACCAGCACCTTCACTGGAACCAGTTCATCCGACACTCGATTGCCGCTGACCTTGGCCGGATACGGGCCATAATCCGCGCGATTAAATTCCATCTTGTTGTACTGCACGATTACGGTTCCGCCGCGTTCGGCATAATCCAGCAGGCGGTGATTGTAGGCGCGCAGGTCTCCTCGCCGTTCATACGCGCGGACACCGGTCACAATCACGTCGTACTTCGATAAATCGCCCCACGCCAGCTCATCCTGATCGATGAACGAAAGCTTTGCCCCCAACTGTTCAATCGCCTGCGGCACCTGATCGCCGACGCCTACGATATAGCCGACCGTCAGGTTCGGAATCACCTTCACATCGATCACCTTCAGAGCCGTCTCCGCGGGCTTGATCACCTGGCGGCGCTCGACGTGCGGATATTCGATCTCCTGATAGCCGTTCGTGTATTTTTCATTCGACGGACCCGTCACGACGGCCTTCAGGGTGTACTCGCCCGCTTTGACGAGCGGCGGCGCGGTCACCTGAAAGCGCGCTGATAACGACTCGTCCTCGTGCTCGAAACTGATCGGCACAGTCGCGGGCGTCGCCGTCCATCCCACCGGCAGTTCGAGAGCGACGCTCACCTTGGCCGTCCTCTTGGTGCTGTTCGTCACCGCAACGTGGATCTCCCGCATTCCCGGATTCTCCGCCGGAAACACTGCCAGCGGCGGCGTCATCCTCACCGAAAACGCGGGCACGACGTTCAGCTCCATCCGCTTGTCGCCGGTATAAATATCTTTCACATAGCGAAATTGGACCGGCACTTCCTTCGTCACCTCCACCGTCCCCGCCTTCACATAGAACATGACGCGGAACGGCGTCGGACGGAACGGAACACCGAACTCCACATCCGGTTCAAAAATGTTGATCGCATGGTTCGCCGGATGCTTCCAATAGTCGTCGGTAAAGTAGGGAGTGGTCAGCCGCGCGTCCTTCGGAACGTGCGCTTCTTCGTTGCAATTGTAGATCCCGTCTTTTTTGAGCGCACCCGTTTTACAGGCCCCCGCGCCATCGAACCCCGCAATCGCGACGCCGGTCACGTTAATCTCGGATAGCCCCCGATTCACCGCGATCAGGTTCAACTTCACCGCCTGCCCGCCGATCACCAACCCGTCGTCGGCCACCGCGTCGAACGTCAACCCGTGCGCGACAAGAACAGCGTCTTCATAATCCCGCTCTTTCGTCTTCAATCGAAAATCGATCTCATACCGCGCGTCGTCGGACAAGCCCAGCGAGCGGAGCCGCGCCCGCAGCGACCGGACCGCCGTCAACCCTTCCTCCACGGGAACCGCCGTTCCAGCGTCATTCCCCTCCGCGAACGCCTTCTGCGCCCGAGTCGCCGCATCGGCGATGGCCGCGAGGCCAGCCGTCAATTCCGCCGGCGGATTATTTCCCGCAAATCGCGCCAGAGCTGCCAGACTGGTGTCAACACCATCAAAAAGCGAAGTCTCGTTCTTGTCCATTTGTCCGGGGATGCTGCTCTGAACCAGTTGATACCCGCGACCTCCACCTCCGCGTCCGCCCGCGACTCCGGGCAGAGGCGGCAGCCCGTTCGTCCCCTGGCACTTGTGGCTGCTCCGCGCGTCGGTGCCGATCTCGTTGTACGTTCGGCCGAGCAGCGTGTCATACGCCGCCGTGTTGACCGGCGTCAGCTTTACCGGCGGACCCGCAGGCACGGGCGGTGGTGGCGGCCCGCCGCGTCCTCCCGGCCCTCCGCGTCCTCCGCCGCCGAACCCCGCCGTCAAATAGAGCTTCTTCGGCTGCCACGGCCTCAGCCCTTCCTTGATCTGTTCCGGATACTTGGCCGGATCGCCCGCTTCGTTGTAAGCCTCGCGCGAGAGAATCGTAGTCGCCTCGTGCGCCCGGTCGCCGCCGCGCCCCTGAATATTCATGGTCAGCATGACGTCGGGACGAAACGTCCGGATCAACCGCACGAAGTCGCCGACGATTTCCTTGCGGCCCCACTTGTCGATCACTTCCTGCGGATCGAACGAATACCCATAATCGATGGCCCTGGCAAAATACTGCTCCGCGCCATCGAGGCGATGCGCCGCCATCAGCTCCGAGGTTCGCAGCACGCCAATATCGCGAAACAATTCCGGGCCGATTTCGTTCTGCCCTCCCTCGCCGCGCGTCGTCTGCACGTCGATCGAACGCAGCCCCATGCCGTGGGTGAACATCGCGTACAAAGGATTGTGCTCGTCGTCGGGATGCGCCGCCGTTTGCAGAAACGTCCCGGAGACATTCAGCCTGCGCAGCGCCAGACCCAGGGCGATGTGCCCGCTGTCCTGCGTCGCCAGAGGATAATTCAGCCGGTTCTGCCCGGGCGCGACCGCCAGAAACGCGGTCATCGCAAGAACGAAGAATCTTTTCATAGAACCTAAAAGTTTATCCTGAAAGGATTCCCCTCTGGCGCAACCGCGAATTTCTGAAACTCTGGATCGGCGAAACGATCTCCGGGATCGGCTCGCGCATCACGCGCGAAGGCCTGCCGCTGACCGCCGTCATCGTCCTTGGAGCGACGCCCGTGCAGATGGGAATTCTCTCCGCCACCGGAGGCGCGTCCCTGCTGCTGTTCAGCCTCTGGGCCGGCCTGATCGTCGACCGCGTCCGCCGCCGCCCCGTGATGATCGCCGCCGATCTCGGCCGCGCGCTGCTGCTCTCGGCCATACCGATCCTCGCGCTGCTTCACGTCTTGTCGATCACTCACCTTATTACCGTCGCCGCGTGCACCGGCGTGCTCACCGTCCTGTTCGACGTCGCCTATCAATCTTATTTGCCCTCGCTCGTCTGCCAGGACGATTTGTTCGAAGGCAATCGCCTCCTCAGCATCTCCAGTTCGACCGCGGAAATCCTCGGCCCCTCCCTCACCGGCATTCTCGTTCAACTGATTACCGCTCCCATCGCGATTCTGCTTGACGCGTGCTCCTTCGTCGTCTCCGCAATCTCAGTCTGGCTGATCCGCATGCCCGAGCCGCCTGCACACGCGTCGCCGCACGAGAATCTCCGCGAAGAAATCCTGGGCGGCATGAAGGTCATCCTGGCGCACCCGCTTCTTCGCGCCTTATTCTTCCGCTCCATCCTCGCGTTCCTGTCGATGGGCCTTGGCCTCTTCACGTATTACGTCCTTTTCGCCATTCGAGTGCTCGGCCTGAAACCGGCCTCGTTAGGCGTCGCGATCGCTCTGGGCGGGGCGGGTAGCCTTTTCGGCGGACTTCTGTCGACCCGCATTGCGCATCGGGTTCCCCTGAAGCGCAGCTTCTTCGCCAGCGCGCTCCTGATCGGATGCTTCCAATTCCTCACGCCTGCCGCTTCGCTAGCGCCACGATTCGCGTTGCTCCTCATCTGCCTGCACCAATTCTTCGGCGACTTCGCCTGGACCATCTATTACGTGAATGAGACCACGCTGCGTCAGAGGGTCGCGCCGCCGCACCTGCTCGGCCGCGTGAACGCCGCGATTCAACTCGCCTCGCGAGGCATGCTGCCCATCGGCGCCCTCGCGGGCGGATTCCTCGGCGAAAAAATCGGCATCGTCAACACGCTCTGGCTCGGCGCTGCCGGGGTGCTGATCTCCACGGTTTTTCTGGTCCCCGTCACGAGGTCCAAGTTCCTCCCGTAACCAACGACTACCGCCGGTCGTCTATCATGTCCTATTAGCCTTCAGGAGAGAGCCACACCCATGCGCATCCGCCCCCTAAAAAACCCCTGGACACTGTCTCTGATCGTTACCGGCGCCGGCCTCACCCTGGCGGGCCTTATCTGGGCGCAGGCTCAACCGGCCGCCCCACCCGAGCCCAAGCCCAACGAATCGACCGATCCCATGCTGCGCGGCTTCGAGTTCCGCTCCATCGGACCCGCCGTCATGATGGGCCGCCTCGACGACATCGTCGGTTCCGAAAAGGACCCGATGCTCATCTACATCGGCTTCGCTACCGGAGGCGTCTGGAAATCCACCGACGGCGGCCTTTACTGGCACTCCCAGTTCGATAACATGCCGAACGAATCCATCGGCTCCATCGCCATCGCGCCCTCCGATCCGGACGTCGTCTATGTCGGCACAGGCGAGCCCAACAACCGCCAAAGCTCCTCCATCGGCGACGGCGTCTGGGGCACCACCGACGGCGGAAAAACCTGGACCCATCTCGGTCTCGAGGACACGCAATCCATCGGACGCGTCGTCGTCGACCCCACCAATCCGAAAATCGTCTATGTCGCCGCCGTCGGCCACCTGTTCGGACCCAACGCCGAGCGAGGCCTCTACAAATCGACTGACGGCGGAAAGAGCTGGAAAAAATCGAAGTACATCGATCCCGATACCGGATTCACGGACGTCGCCATCGATCCGTCGAATCCGAAAATTCTCTACGCGGCTTCATTTCAGCGACGCCGCACCTGGTGGGGATACAACGGCGGAGGCCCAGGCAGCGCCTTGTGGAAGACCACCAACGGCGGCGACACTTGGTCCAAGCTCGAAGGTCCCGGCTGGCCCAAACCGAAGGACGGAATCTATGGCCGCATGGCGATCTCCGTGTTTAGAGCGAATCCGAAAATCGTCTACGCGCAAGTGGAAGCCGGCGCCAGTGCGGGCACCGGCGGAGGCACGACGGTCGAGGGCGGTCCCGCTCCGCAAGGCCGAGGAGGTCGCGGCGGTGGCGCACCCGAGACCGCGGAAACACCGGCTGCGGGTGCAGCAAGCGGCGGTGGTGGAGGCGGCCGCGGTCGCGGCAACGCCCCGCCCAATCCCAACGGCAGCGGCGTCTTCCGCTCCGAAGACGGCGGCGCTACCTGGACCTACATGAGCAATCAGAACCAGCGCCCCACCTACTTCAGCCAGATCCGCGTCGACCCGGTCAACGATCAGAAAGTTTTCGTCGGCGGCACGCCCGCGCAGATGTCCCTCGATGGAGGCAAGACCTGGAAGCCTCTCGCGGGCTCCCATACCGATTACCACGCCTTCTGGATTAATCCCAAGGACCCTCGCATAGTCATGGTTGGCCACGACGGAGGCCTCGACATCAGCAACGACGGCGGCTTCAACTGGGATTATCACAACAATATCGCCGTCGGCCAGTTCTACCAGGTGTCGGCCGATATGCGCCGCCCCTACTTCGTCTGCGGAGGCTTGCAGGATAACAACGCCTGGTGCGGACCCAGCGCGCTGCGCACCAATACCGGCGCCGTCAATACCGACTGGTTCACGGTCGCCGGAGGCGACGGCTTCTACACCCGCCAGGACCCTTACGACTGGGCCATTGTGTACGGCGAGTCGCAGGACGGCAACATGACCCGTCACGACCTCCGCAACGGCACACAGAAAAGCATCCGCCCGACGGTCGCTGCCCGGGGTGGCGGCACAGCGGCTCCAGCGGCCGTCGCTCCCGCCACAGGCGTGCAGCGCGAGCCTAGCGAAAACGTCACCGCAGGTGGCCCACCGGCACCCGGCGCGGCCCCGGGCGGCGGATTCGGAGGCCGTGGAGGCACTCCCAACGTCGTCAACGCGCCGCCCGACATCGCTCCGTTCCGACTCTATTGGAACGCGCCGTTTGAAATCTCCCCGCACAATCCATCGGTGCTTTACATGGCGTCGCAGTATTTCTTCAAGTCCACTAACCGCGGCGACACGTGGCGCATGAACACCACCGATCTGACCAAGAACGTCAACCGCTGGTCGCCCGAAATGCCGATCATGAACATCGCCGGCGACAAGCCGATGGCTGAAAAGCACGACGGCTATTCGTCGAGCTCGCTCATCACACAGGTGCGTGAATCGCCTTCGAAGCCCGGCATCATCTGGATCGGCACCGACGACGGCGTCCTGCAAATCAGCCTCAACGAAGGGGAAACCTTCACCAATGTCTTCGACAACGTGGTCAAAGCGGGCCTTCCCAAGGGCTACGTGCAGACCGCCCGCATCGAGCCTTCGCACTTCGATCCGGCCACCGCCTACGTCGCCTTCGACAACCATCGCTGCTGCGACGACTGGAAGCCCTATCTGTTCAAGACCACCGATTACGGCAAAACATGGACCAGTGTGGTGGGCGACCTTCCTCAGCACGGCATCATTCAGGCTCTGCGCGAAGACTACGACAATCCGAACCTGCTTTTCGTCGGCACTGAATTCGGTCTGTACGTTACGCTCGACGGCGGCAAGGAATGGAAAAAGTTCATGACCAACCTGCCCAGCGTTCCCGTGGACGATATTCTCATTCATCCGCGCGACCGCGACCTGATCGTCGGCACGCACGGCCGGTCGATCTGGATCGCCGACGATATCACTCCGCTCGAGCAACTCAAGGCCAACGCCAACACCGGCCTGGTGCTCTTCGATCCGCGCCCGGCCGTTCTTTGGAAGAACGATGCGCAAGCCCAGCGCCACGCCGCCAATCGCGACTTCAAGGGCCAGAACCCGCAGGGCGGCACCGCCATCAGCATCTGGGTCGAAATCCGACGCCGGTAAGGGCAAGGTCGAGTTCCTGCAAAACGACAAGGTGGTCAGCACCATCGACGTCGATCTCAAGGCGGGCATGAATCGCGTGCAGTGGAACATGCGCGGTCCAGTTCCGCCCACACCTCCGGGCGGAGGACGCGGCGGACGCGGCGGCGGTGGAGGAGGCGGCCGCGGACAACTGGAGCACAATGGCCCCGGCCCTGAAGGCGGCGTACCATTCGTCGCCGGTGGTGGACGCGGAGGCGGTGGTGGTGGAGGAGGCTTCGGCTTCGGCACGCCGCAGGGTCCTCTGCTCGAACCCGGCACCTTCATGGTTCGCCTGACGGTAGGCGGTGAAACCCGTATGTCGTCGGTCGACATCCTAGAAGATGTCTGGATGCGGCCGCAATAAGCGTAGTTCGACAGGCGAAACCGCCTGTCCCACCTTAGGCGCAGAGGTCTTGGTGGGGCAGGCGGTTTCGCCTGCCTATTACTCCTGCCGCAGCGCCGTCAGCGGGTCGATCCCGGTAGACCTCCGCGCCGGGAAATAGCACACAAGCATCGCCAGCGCAGCCAGCAATAGCGGCGCGCCGATCATCAGTAACGGCTGCTTAGCGCGGAGCGTCTCCGCCATCTCCGGCGACAATCCCGACAGCACCCTGCCGATCGCCCACGCGCCTAAAAACCCCAGGACCGACCCGACCATCACCAGCGTCGCGCCCTCCTTCATGACCAGCCGCAGCACCTGCCCCGGCCGAGCGCCCAGAGCCATCCGGATGCCGATCTCTTTTCTCCTCTGCGCCACCGCGTACGCCGTCACTCCAGCCAGCCCCACGGACGCGAGGATCAGTCCGAAAATCCCGAAACCTCCGTACACCATGCTGGTCCAGCGCATGATCGTATTCGATTGCTCCAGATAGTCGTTCATCGTGCGAACGTTGAACACGCTCAGATTCGGATCCATCGCCGCAATCTCATGCCGGATCTCGTTGATCGCGTCGCTGCCTTGCGCCGAAGCCCTCACCATCAGCGTCATTCCACCGCTCGGCGGGCGCGTATACGCGCGCTTCGTCAGCGGCACGAACACCGCCGGCGGAGGCTTCACGCCCATATCCGCTCCCTGGATGCTCGGCACCACCCCCACCACCTCGAACGATTCCTTCTCATTCAAGATGCGCCTGCCGATCGGATCGCCCGACCCGAACATCGCCGCCGCTGCGATCTCGCTCAGAATCGCCGGCTGAGCCGCGCCCAACGCGTCCTCTTCATCGCGTGCCGAAAATTCACGCCCCTCGGCCACCTTCACGCGCAGCGTCCGGAAGAAGTTCGCGCCGGCGATGTCCTTTTTCACCGATTTGATCACCTTCGCCGGCTCGCCTCCCGCCGCCGGCACGGTGAACACCGTCGCACCGAGCGCGAACATATTGCCCGGAGGCACATCGGTAAACGCGACGCTTTCCACCGCCGGTACGCCCTGCAATCGTTCCCGCAATTTTTTAAATAACGAAGCCGTCTGATTCGGAGAATATCCGTCGCGCACCGGATCGATCGAGAGCAGATAGAGATTGGCCGGATCGAACTTCGCGTTTTCCTTGGAGAAGTTCGAAAATCCCAGCACGATGAACCCGGTGATGATCAGCAGCATCAGCGACCCGCTCACCTGGTACACCATCAGCAGATTGCGCAGTCCGAACCGCCTGTATCCGCGAAGCTGCGTCACCGCTCCTTCCTTGAGCGCCGGCCCGAAGTCGGTTTTGGTCGCCGCCAGCGCCGGGGCCAGCCCGAAGCCCACGCCTGCCACGACCGACAATGCGAACGTGAACGCCAGCACGGTGAAATCGGGCCGCACATCCAGGTCGATCGGCATCGGCGTCGGGAACTTGTGATACATCGTCGTCGCGGCGCTGGTCAGCCAGTAAGCGAACAGGAAGCCGGCCACGCCGCCTCCCAGCGCCAGCAGCACGCTCTCCGTAAGTAGCTGGCGGATCAGCCGGAACCGGCTCGCGCCTACTGCGAGGCGAATCGCGATCTCTTTGCGCCGCGCCGCCGCCCGCGCCAGCAGGATGTTCGCGAGATTCGTGCACGATATTCCGAGAATCAACGCCATGAGCGTTCCCATGAATCCGAAAATAATCGGCAGCAGTTCCGGAGGCCTCGGCATCGCCCCTCCTCCGGGCAGGAGGCGCACCTGTTGTCCCTTTTTGTTGCGGTCCGCATCGATCCTTTCCCCGTCCAGCTGGCGCGCGATCGTATCCGCCGCCGCGCTGGCCGCTTTGGCGGTCGCCCCGGGCTGCAGGCGCATCAATACGCTGAAGACTTTCAGATCGCTGCGGCGGAGCGCATTGTCTCCCAGCTCTGGCACCAGCTCCGCATGCATCGACATCGGCACGAAAATATCGGCGGGCGTTACCGGCGTCGCGCCCAGAAAATCCTTCGGAGCCACTCCCGAAATCGTCACTAGGCGCCCGTTCAGCCGCACCGATCTGCCTACCGCATCCGGCGCGGAGTTGAGCCGTTCCTTCCAAAACCGGTCGCTGATCACCACTCCATCGGCAGGCAGATGGAACCCGATCACGTCGAAATATTCCGGCGACACCAGGTGTCCGAAAACCCGCTCCTGTTCGAATTTGAACGGCAACGACCCCACATAAGCCGCCACGCCGGAAAACAATTCGCGGTGATCGCGATACCGCTCGAAATGCACATACGAAGTGCCGCCTTCGGTGGTCAGCAGCCGCTTCGGATCCTTCGCGCCCGGCATATCGCGCAGCAGCAGCGCGTTGATCTCGCTGAATCCCACCGCCGGCACCCCGATGCCGAGCCCGAGCGAAAGCACCGCCGCTACGGCCACACCAGGCGATTTCGCCAGCATCCGCAACGCGTAGACCAAGTCCTGCTTCATCTCACTGAAGTACTCCACCGGCACGCGCCACGCCAGATCCGCCAGCAGCCGCACCAGGCCGATCGCGCCATGCGTCTTCGCCGCTCTCCTCGATCGCGTCCTCGCCAAGCTGCACCACGTCGGCGCCGTACACCATCTGGAATTCGTGTGGAAATGCCCTCGCCAGCCGCCGGTAAACCGCCAGGCAGAATCGAATCATAACGCCTCCAGTCTGCGTTTCCGCAGAATTCCCACCAGTTCTTCCAGACGCTCGCTTTCCGCATCGAGCACGCGGCGGCCGAGCTTCGTCAGGCGGTAATAGCGGCGGCGCGCGTCGTCGAACTCGGCTGCCGGACGCTCGTCGGATTCTTCGATCAGCTCGGCTTCAATAAGGCGCTTCAATGTCCCGTAAAGGGTCGCGGGCCAGAGCCTGATCTTGCCATCGGTGCGCTCTAGCACCTCCGTCATGATGCCGTAGCCGTGCTGCTCCTGGCCGGAGAGCGACAGCAGGATGTGAAACCAGTTGGTCTTAAGCGGCAGGAACGCCTGAGGATCAAATTTTGCCATTGAGCAATATATATATCAATCGATATATAGTTGTCAATCACCATTTAAGGCGTAATTCGACCCATGCCCTGCGGGGCGCGCCTGGCGAAAAGAAGGCCGCGTTTTGTAGCGGATAATTGCCCGAGGAATCGAGGGGATAGGGGCGCGCTAAAAACGCTCCCTGGGCATTAAACGACGTGGTGGCGAGCTGCGCCGCGGTGTAATATTCGCGATTCAGCAAATTATCCACCTCCACGGCCAGCTGCAGCCTGCGCGTCAAATCATAATGCGCCTGCATGTTGAAAACTGCGTATCCGGGCGAGATCCCAGGCCCTAAATAATACTTCCCATCAGGTTGATACGCGTTATTTTCGTTGCCTCGCGCGTAGGAACTCGAGTTGACGATCATGCCGAAATTGACGACGAATTTCTTGGTCGCTTGCACGTCCAGATACGCCTTGCCGCTCTGCTTCGGGATGAGAGGAATGCGATTCCCCGGATGCACGGTGATGACGCCATCAAGCCCCGGCGTTCCGGCGAGCGCCGTGTCGCTGGTGTTGTTCGACGATCCGTCAACTGTCTCGGTGCTCTGATAGGTGGCGCTGAGCAGCGTGTAATCCAGACCGGCGGTGAAGCGCTGAATATGGCCGTCGACGCTGGCCTGAATGCCCTCTCGCTCGGTTGCACCGAAATTTTTGAAATAGCCGGTGCCCAATTGCTGCGAGGCGACGAACAGAATGTCGTTGCGGTTGATGGCACGAAATCCGTCCAGGCTCCAATGAGTATCTTTCTCAAGTTTCCCCCGCAGGCCGGCCTCCCACGTCGACGTCACCACTTGCTGGAGAGGAGGGTCGCTAGCCAGCGCATTGGGCAGGCTGCATGGATCGCTGGGATCGGCGCAGCCCAGCTCGATCGACGTGGGCGCGCGGCTGGCTTGCGAATAATTCGCGAACAGCGTGACCAGTTGTGCCGGATGGTAGGTGACCCCCGCCGACGGATTGAAGCGCTGATACACATAGTCTCCATCGAGCGAACCCGGGCCGGCAATTGGATTAATGCGGTCGGCATTGTCGATGGTCGAGCGGTTATAGCGGCCCGATAACGTCACGCTCCATTGCTTGCCGAGCGTGAGAGTGTCGATGGCGAACAGGCTCCAGTTGGGCGTGACACCGTGCAGGCTGACGTGCGAACTTTCATCGAACGCCGGAACGCCGGTGATGGTGCGGTCCGGATTCAGATAACCATACTGCGTGTTCTGCGTGAAATCGACGCTGCCACGGTCGGCTGCGGCACCGGCAGTAAGTTGATTGCGGCTGCTCCGTTTCGTGACCTGGCCGGAGAGACCGTAATCGTTCTGCACTTCCTTTGAATAAAAAGTGATTCCGTCGCAGTAGGCGTCGGGATTGGCGTTGCGCAATACTTGTGCGATGCATCGCCATTTCGGAAACGGGGTGTTGGATACGTTCGCGCCGCTGGTAGGGAATCCGGTGTAACCCGCGGCGGTCAATGCCGCTTGATCCGCCGAATTCGGCTGATAGACGCTGGACGTAAGCGCGTCGGTGTTGGCGTTGCCGTTGATGCCTTCGGTGCGGATGTTCCGGAACCACGCGTTGGCCGAGACCGAAAGCGTGCTCGAGAAGTCGTGGCGGGCGATAAAATTGAACGACGGCGACCGGTTGCCGGTGGTGTCGGGAATCGTATACACGCTCGAATAATTCTGCGCCAGGAAACGGTAATCCTGAATGCCGTTGCCGGTGAGCGTGTTGTAGGCGTAGCTGCCGGCGAGTGAAAGATCGGTCGCCGCCGTGCGCCAGCCGAGCTTGATGAACGCCTGCCGGACGTCCGATGGCGAGTCGAAGCGCCAGCCGGATTCGTGGAAGGCGTTGGCCGCAAAAAAGTAGTTAAAGCCCGTCGCCTTGCCGCCGCCGTATTCGGCCTGCACAGCCTTGCGGCCGCTGCTGCCGTAGGTGATGCGGCCCTCCAGGCCCGGACTGGTGGTGCCGTTCTTCGTCTGAATCGACAGCGCGCCGCCCAGCGTGTTGAGTCCGAACAGAGGGTTGGAGCCCGGCATCAGCTCCACAGTTTCGATGGCATTTTTCGGAATCAGGTCCCAGCTCACCACGTCGCCGAAGGGCTGATTCTGGCGCACGCCATCCATATAGACGGAAATTCCCTCGGGCGTGCCCAGCAGAGGCGACGCGGTGTAGCCGCGATAATTCACGTCCGGTTGAAACGGGTTCGACTGCATTTCATTCACCTCGACGCCGTTGAGGCGGCGGTTCATGAAATCGGAGATGTCGAGCGCACCGCTCTTCGCGATATCCGCCTGAGTCGCGATCTGCACCGGCGACGGAATCTGATTGAGGGCCAGGTCGCTCCCCGGCAGAGGAGTGGCGGCGATAACGTCCACTTCGTAGGTGGTCGCCCGGAGCGCGAGCGTGGCGGCAAAAGAAACGGGAACTTCCGACCGCACGTCGATCGACGCCGATCGCGTGGCGAAGCCTCGCTTCGATATTTCGATACGGTAGGTTCCATAGGGTAGACCGCTCGCGGAATATTGACCGTTGGGGCCAGTCTGAAAATTGAGGCTGCGCGGGCCGGTGAGCTTCCCCGAAGCCTCGATGGGCGCGCCCGAGGGGTCTTTCACGTCGACGCGAATGGTGCCGGACGGGGATTGGCTGAAGAGAAGCGACACGAAGAAAAATATGGCCACGGTCCGCACATTTACTAGGTTACCTTTCCGTGAGCCGCGACCGTCAGGGAGCGGACGGACGCTCATCATCTGGCCGGCTGCGGTAGTCTTAATATCATGAAGTGGATTACGCTCTTTGTTCTGGCCGCCGTGGCGAATGCGGCGGAACTCTCCGTTATTACGGCGAAGACTGGCGCCGTTCGTTCGGAGACGGTCACGCTGCCGAACCTGGGACCGCAACATCAGTACAGCTTTCTCTACTCACTTAGTTCGTTGCGCGAATTAAATACCGTTGAGATAGAAGTGCGGCAAGGCGACGCAGTCCTGGCCCGGAAGACTCTGCATGTGGGCGATCCGGATTACTACACACAATTCCGCGTGCCGCGCGCGGGCGCGGCAACCGTGGTGATTCGCGCCGCGCATCCCTCGGGAGATTATCGTTTGCAGGTCAATCGATGGCCCCTCTCGCCGCAGGTCAAGAGCGAGCCCGACCATCGCTGGCAGGACGCGCAGACAATCCCCCTGGGCAAGACGGTTTTCGCGTCGGGCGACGACGAGGAGTACATTCCGTTGCCCGGCACGCCCCGGAAAAGTTTGCCGGAAATGGCCGACTGGTACAAGTTCGAGTTTTCCTCCGACAAGCCGAAACTGGTGTTTTTTCAAGTCGACCTGATGGAGCGCGATCAGATTCCGGTGGACGTGCGCGTGTATCGCGTCACGAACGGAAAGCTCGCGGAATACTACGAGGGCGAGGACCCGGTGACGCTGCCTCACGAAGTGCAGGCGCTGCAAGGGAATAAGTTCACGCCTCGAATTTTAAAGGACAAGGGAACTTACTATATTTCGGTTCACGCGAGCCATCCGGAGTACAAACTGCGGACGCGTGTTTACGATCCTCCGCCGTATACCGATCCGCGCGTGGCCGTGCGCACGGCGGTCGATTACATCATGGCCGCGGGCGATTCCTGGCACGCCAACACGCCCCGCCGCGGCGGGATTCTCGACCGCGTGTCGAGCGTGCATCAGGAAACATCGCTCTGCGTAGGCTGCCACACCACGCATTTTCCGCTCCGGGCGCAGATGTACGCCACCCGCAATGGCTATCCGGTGGTCATGCGCCAGCAGGTGCAGTTTTTGACCGAGCGGTTTTATAACAATCCGCGGCCATTTTACGGGTTCGAAGAGCAGGGCGCGGTGTGGGCGCGCATGATCTCGGCTCCCGCGAACGTGCTGGGGCGCATGTCGCATCTGATGAGCATCTATGAGGACCAGATTACGGGTGAAAAGCGCGCGGGCTATCACGAAGGGATCGCGAAGTACCTGGATCTGTATTATGCCGATCGCGACAAGCTGCCGGCCGACGAGACCAACGGAAATACGCCGCTGGTGAGCGCCCACGAAGTCGCCTGGTATGCCTGGACCGAAACGAAAGACCCTCGGCTGGGCGAATGGATCTCCAAGGGCGAGGTCAAGAACATGATCGACCTCTGCTATCAGACCCTCGCGCTGGCCAATATCGATCGGGAGAAATATCGCGAGCAGATCGCGAAAAATGCGCAACGCATTTTATCCCTGCAAAGGCCCGATGGGCAGTGGTCGATGAAGTTCGAAGCCAATCAGCCGGAAGCGGAGTTTCAGACAGGGCACGCGTTGTGGGCCCTGCACGATGCCGGGATTCCCGTGACCAATCCGCAAGTCGCCAAGGCCATCGATTATCTGATGAAGAGGCAGCAGGAGTTCGGCGGATGGATGGACCCTCTGCAATCCTTCGAAAATTTCCGCACGCCGTTCCGGGAAACGCAGTTCGCGGTAGTGGCGCTGAGTTCCTATTTTCCAATCGAGGGCCGCGCGAAGGGTTGGGATTCGCCGAAGATCGAGAAATTGTCGGGCGATCCAGTGGCAGAACTGGAGCAGTTGGACAACGTGTGGGACACGCCGTCGCCGGGCGTGCTGAAGGAGATCCGCGCTGCCGCGGGCTCGCCGGATGTGTTGATCCGCCAGGCCGCCATCGAAGCCCTGGGAAGGATCGGGGATCGATCTTCGCTGGCGGCGGAGTTGGGCGATCCGAGCAAATTAGTGCAGCGCACCGCGGCCTGGGCCTCGCGCCAGCAGGCGAGCCGCCACCAGGATTTCGCGTGGGCTTCGGCCCTTTCTTCCACCGATGACCGCCAGCGATGGGGCGCGACGCGCGTGTTCTCGCAGCACTTTTCGGAGTTGGCAAAGCGGCCTGACCTCGCGGTTGCGCTCGCCAAACTCGCCGGCGATCCGGTTGAGACCGTCCGAATGAACGCCATCAAAGGCCTCTGGCAATTCTGGTTCTGGACGCCCGACGTTCGGACAAAGAGCATGATCGAAGACACGCTCCTCACCGCGCTCGACAAGCCGCAATCCGAGTGGGTCGAGGAAAATCTGCACCACGCGATCTACAATCTGGCCGATGAGAATATCCGCTATCTGTACAACAACTGGGTTCCTTTGTTGGGCCGCGCCGAGGATCGGGAGAAAGCGATTCGCGGAAGGCTGGCCGTGGAATCGAGGCTCGCGACGAAGTTCGCGACGGTGCTTGAACAGGGATCCGACGTACAGAAGAAGGCTCTGCTACAGGCGTTGACCGAGCTTCCGCTGCGCCGCGGCGATGTTTACGACCTGGAAGCCGACCTCTCGAAGGTCGCTCCGCCGATTTATAACCGCATCGGCAACGACATCGAGCAGATCGCGTTTTTTGGAGAGAGCGGGAACCGGATGGCGAAGGCTGTGGAGCCGCTTCTTAACTCCAAGGATCCGGAGATGCGCCGGCTGGCGGAAGAGGCGGCGATCCTGGTTCGCGAGGTGAAACTTCCCGGTGTGAATACCATCGCCGGACCAGCCGGAACCGAGACGGTGGCGCTCGTAGCCAAGGTCGAGGCGATGCCGGAAGCGGTCGAGGTCGCGCACGTGTTGAAACCCCCGCCGCGAATGGCGCGAGCGAAGGCGTATGGCGGTCCGCAGGCGCGGGTGAAGCTCGATGAAGCGTTCTTCCGCGGTTACGTCGAACCCATTCTCGAAAAGCGCGGCAAGGACGGCTATGCCTGCGTCCATTGCCACGCCAGCCACACGCTGTTTAACGCCACCTGGTCGACGGTGATGAACGTCGTGGACACCGCCGATCCCGAAAATAGCCTCATTCTCCGCAAGCCGACCTCGACCGCGGAAAGCGAAGGCGTCGTGGGTGCGACCACGCTGGCGCACGGCGGCGGCGTGCGTTTTGCGAAGGATTCCCCCGAATACATGACGATCCTTCAGTGGATCAAGGGCGCGAAGGAGTAGGCGGCGCCGCCGCTTTCGCATACCATTTGCGCGCTTCGTCCGCATCCGCCGGTACGCCGAGCCCCTGTTCATACAGCACGCCGATATTGAACATCGCCGGCTGATTGCCCAAGTTCGCCGCGCTGTGATACCACTTCGCCGCCTCCGCGTAATCGACCGTCACGCCCTGCCCCTTCTGGTACATATTGCCGATGGCGTTCATCGCCTTGTCGTTTTCGGCGTCGGCCGCCTTAACGAACCATTTCATGGCTTCGGCGAAATCCACCGGTACACCCTGGCCGTCGCGATACATTACGCCGACGTTGAACATCCCCTGGTCGTTGCCCGAAATCGCGCAGTTGTAAAACCATTTCATCGCCTGGTCGAAGCGCTGCTGCACGCCGCGGCCCTGGTAATACAGGCTCCCCAGGTTGCACATCCCCTGGCTGTCGCCGGCGACGGCGGCTTTGCGAAACCAGGCGATGGCTTCGTCGTACTTCACCGGCGTGCCTTGCCCCTCGCTATACATCATGCCGAGATGCATCATCGCTTCGACGTGCCCCATGTCGGCCGCCTCCTCGAAAGCCCGTAGCGCGGGGCCGTAATTTTTCGAGGCGTACATGGTCATGGCGCGTTTGAAAATCGCTTCCTTGCCGGCCGGAGGATTCGCGCCGGTCTGCTGCGGGGTTGAAGGCGGCTGCGCGAAGGCACAAACGGAGAAAAGAATCGTCGCGGCCAGTCGAGTTCCCATACTTCTATTAAAACACCGCAAGCTGACCGCTTCCGATGGTCGGCGTTTAG
>CAVVNE010000082.1:0-16257 GCA_963749245.1 Bryobacterales bacterium | reverse complement strand
CGAAGATCGTCCAGCAAGAGCGAGCTGCCCAGCTCCACTCCGGTTTGGATGCAGACTCCCAGGCGCTCCAGCATGCGGACCTCTTCGAGCGCCGCTTCAATCGGTTCGCGAAGCGCGATAATGCCGTAGGTTGAAAGCCCGCCCGCGAGCGGACGCTTCTCGAACATGATGACGGCATGCCCTCGGCGGACAAGCTCGCCGGCGCAGGATAGGCCGGCTGGCCCGGAGCCGACCACCGCGATTGTCCGGCCGGTCTTGGGGGCGAGCTTGATCAAGTTGATGCCGAGCCCATACGCGTGATCCATGGCATGGCGCTGGAGCCGGCCGATCATGATCGGCTTGTGATCCTTGCCCAGCACGCACGCGCCTTCGCACAGTTCTTCGACGGGACAGACTCGGGCGCACGTTGCTCCCAGAAGGTTGGCTTCGAAGATGGTCCGCGCGGAGCCGATCAAATTATCCGTCGCGATTTTCTTGATGAAGCGCGGGATGTCGATGTGAGTGGGGCAGGCGTGGGTGCAAGGAGCGTCGTAGCAATACAGGCAGCGGTTGGCTTCGACCAGCGCTTCGTTGGGGCCCAGGGGCGGATGCGTTTCGGCGAGTCCTTTATTAGGCATGGCTCACTTAGAAGATGGCAGGTCATAGACCTGCCCCACATAGGACACGGCGGAGACGGCGAAGCCTACGAACCAAGCGTAGTCGTAAAGCACGCGAACTGAGGGCACCACCAATCCCAGAAGCGCCGCCGCAACTCCCAGGGCCAAGCTCAAGAGCGCCCGCGGATTATAGCCGCTGGAATATTCGTATTCGCCGCCGCGGCGGTACAAATCGTCCACATTCAACACGCGGCCGCGCACAAGGAAATAATCGGCGATCATGACTCCCGCGATAGGGCCCAGCAGCCCCGAATATCCGACCAGCCACCCGAAAATGTACGCGCCGTAGTCGCCGAGCAGTTTCCAGGGCATCATGCAGACTCCCACCACTCCTGTGATCAGGCCGCCGGTTCGGAATGAGATCAGCCGCGGATTCAAGTTGGAGAAATCGTTCGAAGGCGAGACGACGTTGGCCGCGACGTTGGTGTTCAAGGTCGCCAGCAGGATCGCGATCAAGGCGACGAACGCGACGAGAGGTTGATGGAAGCGGCCGATGAGCGCCACGGGATCCCAGATGGCCTCGCCAAACAGAACCACGGACGCCGAGGTGACGGCCACCCCGATGAAGGAATACAGCGTCATCGCCGTCGGCAGGCCGAGAGCTTGCCCCAGCATCTGGTCGCGCTGGCTCTTGGCGTAGCGCGTGAAATCCGGAATGTTCAGCGCGACGGTGGCCCAGAAGCCGACCATCGCAGTAAGCGAAGGGATGAAGAACGCCAGGAATGCGCCTGTCGTTTGAAACTTGCTTGGGGCGCTGAGCACGGGCCCCAGGCCGCCGGCTTTACCGGTGATCCACCACAGCAGCAGAAGTCCGACGCCCAGCATGAAGGGCGCGCCGATGCCTTCCAGGAACCGGATGGTCTCGATGCCCCGCCAGATCACCGCCATGTTCAGCAGCCAAAAAGCGCCGAAGCAGAGCCAGACGGCTGAGGGCGTCGAGGCCGCGGGCCACAGGATCTGGAGCATCGAATGGATCGCTTGGCCGCCGATCCAGGTCTGGATTCCGAACCATCCGCAGGCGACCAGGGCTCGCAGCACGGCGGGAATGTTCGCGCCGCGGACTCCGAAGGACGCCCGCACGAACACCGGGAACGGGATGCCGTATTTCGCTCCGGCGTGCGCATTGAGCAGCATCGGCGCCAGCACGATCAGGTTCCCTAATAGGATGGTCCCGACCGCCTGCCACCAGTTCATGCCGCCCGCAATGAGTCCGGAGGCGAGCATGTAGGTGGGAATGCACACGCTCATCGCGACCCACAGAGACGCGTAGTTATACAGGCCCCAGGTGCGCTTGGCCAGCGGAATCGGCGCGAGGTCAGGATTGAATAACCCGGGATCGTGACCTTTCTCTATATTCGCGCGCAGGCCGCCCATGGCGAAATTTTCGCACACTGCTTCGATGCGCCGTTTGGAAAGAGATGAGTTTCCCTCAATGGTCGTTTCGGGCATGAACTGGCATAGCAAATGCTAGCTAGATTGCGAGGGATGTTATGCCCGGCAAGAATCACGTTCGAGGCGTCGGCTCCAAGGAGCAGCGCATGTATGAAGACGTTTTGAAAAGCGCGGAAAAATCGGGCCGATACGGCGGCCGCGCCAAAGAAGTGGCTGCTCGAACCGTTTTGAAGCACCACAAGGAAGAAGGTCACAAGAAGGGCCAATAGCGGCCCGGAAGGAATTACTGAATATGCTGTATTATGCGTTGGTATTCTTGATCATCGCGCTGGTTGCAGGAGTCCTGGGTTTTGGCGGAATCGCGGTTGCGTCCGCCGGAATCGCCAAGATTCTGTTTTTTGTATTCCTGGTCCTGTTTATCCTTTCGCTGCTCGGAAACACGTTCCGGCGAATATAGCAGGGCGAACGCAGAACAACGCCCAACCCTAGGGGCCGGTTCGTCCGGTCCCTGGGGATATCTCGGCTCCCTCACAGTCAGTCCCTCCACTGCTTCAATCACGGCCCCGCGATTGCACTTCCCGCAATAGACAAAGCGAGGAATAGATATGAGCCTGCGATGCGCAGTTGGTTGGCTGGTGGTGTGTATGCCTGCGATCTCCGGTTCAACCGGGCTTAAACCGGAAACTCTAAAGGCTTGGAATGAATATGTTGAAGGGGTAAATCCGAGCGGCGGACGCCAGTTCCTATGGATTGACCAAGACCCGCTCAGGGCCGCCCGGGTGCGTCAAGGCGAGATTCTTGCAGACGCGGAGGCTGGCGCAAATGACCCACAAGCCGTGCCATATGGCCTAATCCACGACTGGGTCGGCGCGGTTTTCGTCCCCAGCGTAACGCTGGCGCAGGTCTTCGCCGTCGTGCGGGACTACGACCGCTACAGCGAGTACTACAGTCCCACGGTGATCGCCTCAGCCGTACTTTGCCGGGGCGGGGAAGAGGAAAGCTTCCGCGTACGCTACTCGCGGAAGGTGCTTTTCGTGTCCGAAGTTCTGGATAGCGACTACCAGGTTCGCCGCGTCCAAGTGGACGCGCGGCGCTGGTATTCCGTCGTGCACAGCACTCGCTTACAGGAGGTCCGGGATCAAGGGTTTGGGCGAAGCCGCTATATTTGGCGGATCTATACGATTTCGCGCTATGAACAGAGAGACGGCGGAGTGTACTTGGAGCAAGAGAACATCGTGTTAAGCCCCGGCATTCCGCGCTCGCTCCGATGGCTGGTCCAGCCGGCGATCCGCGAGTTGTCCAGGGACTTGATCGTGACATCGCTCCGGCAGACCCGCGACGCAGTGGATTTGACCGCCAGGGCCATTTGCTTTCGCGGGATCTTCAGGCCAACTCTGGGTCACGATTCCCTCTAGGGTGGTGATGATGTGGCGCACGCACGAGTGCGCAATGCCACTTAGTTTTGCGAAGCGGAGGTCCAATCAAAACATTCCATAGGAGTTATGGTTTGGGTATGGACTCCTCATCGGTCTTTGACCTGTACCAGCAGATGGCACCCGCCGAATTGTTTGGTTTGCTGCAGCGACAGATGGGTGTGATCGTGCGCGACGGGATCTATTCAGCGCGGCTGGTGATGTGGATGATGATCGACCAGCGGCTCGACATCCGGGGGACGCTGGCCAGCAGCGTGGAGCAGTTGGTGCAAGGCCGGTTCGATCCCTTGTTGAGCCGGTGTAAGCGAGTCCAGGAGAAGAAGATTGCTGTGTCTACGGGCGGCTATTGCCAAGCGCGGCAACACCTGCCCAAACTGTTGGTGAGGCGCAGTATGGACGAATTGATCGAAGGCCTTCGAAGCCGCCTGGTGGTGAAATCCGGCTCTCGGTTTCCACGGCGAGTGTATTTATTGGACGGATCGTCGGTGCAGTTGGACCCCATGAAGCAGGGAATCGCGTGGCTGACGCGCAACCAGGATAAGACGGGCCTGTGGCCCGCGTATTCGCTGAACAAACAGCGCGACCTGGCTACCGACGTTGGCCGCTTTATGAGCGATGCGGCCACGGCCTACGCCGTTCTCGCGCTCACCTCGTCTAATTGACAGTCAATCCTTCAAGACGTTGTTCAATATGGACGACTGCAGCTCCGTGGGATGATCCACCGGCTGAATCTTGAAGCTCCGCTGCATCTTCGCGCCCAGCACCACCTCCAATTCCCGAATCCGTCCGCCGCGCGCGATCAGAACCTTGATCCGGTCGCCCGGCTTCCGCGTCTTCAGCACTTCGTCGGGATTACGATTGCCCAAGGCCGCGCCGTCAATCGCCAGAATCTCGTCCTGCGCGCTAAGGCCGCTGCGTTCAGCCGGCGAATCGTACTCGACCCGTGAAATGACATTGCTGTTTACGGGCGCGCCGCCTCTTCCGCCTCTGCCTCCGTTCCCGGTGACCGCGCCGAGATAAGTCCCAGCCGTCTGCGACCGAAGCTCCGTATCGATGTTCAGCCCCGCCAGAGCAAAATATTTCGCATAATCCACTTCTTTCGTGGTCGCGACGTAAACATCGAAAATCTCCCCCAGCGGCACGCCTGCCGTGCGCTCGCACACCTCCCGGAACTCCGCGTCCGTGAAGCCACGCTTCTTCTCGACGAAAAATTCCTGGTACAGCGTCCGCATGACGTCATCCAGCGACTTCCGATTCTTCGTCTCCGCCCGAATTTTGTAATCGAGCATCGCCCCGATCGCGGGACCCTTGTTGTAATACGAAATGGTGGTGTTCGCCGCGTCCTCGCCTCGAAACCACGTGTCCATGCTCGACTCCGCCGCCGATTGGAACAAATGCCCAGGACTGTTCTCATACGCCGAAATATTGCGCGTCAGCGTGTCGAAATACTGCTCGCGAGTCATCAATCCCGCGCGCCGGACCAGCAAATCCTGATAGTAGGATGTGAATCCTTCCGATACCCATAGCATGGTCGTGTAGTTTTCCCGGTCATAATCGAACGGCCCCAGCGCCACTGGCCGGATGCGCTTCACGTTGAACGTGTGGAAATACTCGTGCGCCGCGAAACTGAGCCAGCGCCGGTAGCCGTCCGGGTTGCTCATCGACGTTCCATCGAATAGCATCGCCGCCGAGGTCAAGTGCTCGACGCCGCCATTGCCGCGGCCCATTAACAGGAACGCGTAGTGACGATACGGAATCGCGCCCATCATTTCCGTCGCGTTCTCGACGATCTTTTTCAGGTCCGCCGCGATCTTGTGCCGGTCGACATCCCTGGGAACGTCTTCCGCCACGATCGAATGCTGCACGCCTTTGACCTCGAACTCAAAATGTTCTTGGACGCCGAACAGCGTCGGGCAATCGTACAGCAGGTCGAAATCGGAAGCTGAAAACGTGTCTGCGGAGCCAGCCACCGGGTCCAAACCATTCGCGACACTCCATCCCTGTGGCGTTTTAAACGTGACCCTCACCGGATGATTGATCAATCCGGCCACATGCATGTACAACCCGGGCCCCACCACGTAGCCGCGCTGGTCGTCCAGATAGTTGTTTGCGACAAAGCGGGTGAAGCCGTAGACGTCATAGCTGACGGCGATCTGCGGCGCATTGGCGGTATTCACATGCCAGGTGTTTTTCGTGGTCTTGGTCCAGGAAAGCGGGCGTCCCGCGCCGTCGACCGCCTTGAAATTGATCACCTCCTTCGGGTAGTCCATGATCTTGTAATATCCCGGCATCCACACCGGCATCTTGAAATCCTGCGCATCTCCCTGGAGCCCTTCGCAGCGGAACACGACGTGATAGTAATGCGTGCCCGGACGATCCATCGCCACCGTGAACGACAAGTTCTGCGCCAGCGCGGCGCCGGTGTACGCCAGGATCAGAATCACGGCTCCATGCGTTTTGGTCATCGCTTCACCCCGCTAAAATCCGCCGTTCCCACGCGGACCACCGTCTGCGCCCGCTGCCCCGGCGCGGCTTCGACGCCGGCGCCCTCGGTCCACACGCCATACACCCGCCGATCGTACGCGGTCAGCCACGTGTAGTCGCCCAGAAACAACTGCTGCCCCTCGAACGCTGTCGGGCTCCACGCGTAATTGGTGAACGTGCGCCCGCCATCCACCGACCGCGCCAGCGTCACGCGAGTCTTGCGGTTCGCCGCGTCCTCCCGCCGGTCGTAGAACTGCACATACACCTCCCCGCTGATCGGATCCACCGCCATCCACTGAAAAAACTGGTCTTTCCCATCGTGCACCGGATCGTCATTCACCCGCATCGCTTTCGACCACGTGCGTCCATGATCGGGAGACGCGGATAAGAATACGTCGACGTCCCCATTGACGTAGTCGCTCCACGACGCATACAACTGCCCGCTTGACCAATCCACGCCGATCTGCGGAAACCCCATCACGCGCGAAACACCGGGCACTCCTCCGAAATACGGCGGCCCCGTTTCAATGACGGATCGCGAAGCCGCGAACGTCTTCCCGCCGTCGTGCGATTGTGTAAACGCGATGCTGTTCGAATCGTTCCACACCGCATAGATCGTCCCGTCCGCGCCCACCGTCCCTACAAACCCGACCAGACCTCCATTGTCATCGCGAGGCAGGCCCGCATGCGTGCTGATCCGGATCGCCGGCGACCACGTCAACCCATGGTCGGTCGATCGCGAAAATAAAATCACCGACTGGTCGATCTGCCACTCGATCCATCCCACATAGAGGTTCCCCGCATGTGGACTCTGCGGCGCGTTGTCCGAAAAAATCCGCGGCATGTCTTCCCATTGGATGCCCGGCTCGTTGCCCGTCGGAAACGCCTTCACCGCGATGGCATCTTTCTCCCACGTTTTTCCTCCATCCAGCGATCGCCGCACATAAATTCCATTCCGCCCCGCGCCGTGCGCCCAATACGACGTCGTCCCCAGACGATCGAAAGTCAGGTAGCACAGAAACGCATGACCTTGATTGTCGAACGCAGTCGACACATCGCCTGCGCTGCGCCAGTCGATCGGCGTGGTCCCTTCGGCGAGTGTAAACGACAACCCTGAATCGGTCGAATAAGCCGCCCGCGCGCGGCCTTGATACACCGCCACAACCTGCCTGGGATCGTTCGGATTCACAGCGATCCCCGGCTCATTCCCTCGCTCGCCCGGCGCCGACACCGTCACGACGTGCGCGCCTGGAGCCGGCGGCAATGCCTGCGCCCCACACATCACTGCGGTCATCGCCAAACCAAAGCCTCGCATGATGATTATTTGAGCTTGATCTGCGCGTCGCTCAGCCCGTGCTTCGTCATCATCTTCTCGATGTCGGCGATTTCAATCGGCACGAACGCCGAAAGGTTTTCATAGCCGCTTTCCGTCATCAGCAGCATATCCTCCAGGCGAATGCCCACGTGCTCGTCCGGAATCAGCATCGCCGGCTCGATGGTGAATACTTCTCCAGGCTCCAGCGTCGGACCCGGATTGCGGACATCGTGCACCTCCATCCCCACCGAATGTCCCAGACTGTTTATTTTTCGACCCTTAAACGAGTCGACGAACTGCTTCGCCGCTTCTTTGATCTTCGGATCGGTGAAAGTGAAGGCCGCCCAAATCGCGTCCATCTTGCGAATCGCGTCCTGCATAATCT
Organism: Bryobacterales bacterium; assembly: GCA_963749245.1. Taxonomy (GTDB): domain Bacteria; phylum Acidobacteriota; class Terriglobia; order Bryobacterales; family Bryobacteraceae; genus Palsa-187. The sequence continues at coordinate 8,592 of CAVVNE010000082.1, read as the reverse complement.
CCTCGGGCGTCGCGTGCACCCGAATCGATGTCATCAGCGCCCGGTACAGCTTCAAGTAAATCGAATAATACTCCCGCTGCCGAGGCGTAAACTTCCCGTTCGCCGGAAACACCCGCGTCACGTCGGACGCGTAATTCTTATAGTCCGGCGCGTAATCGAACTGCACCAGGTCCCCGTCCTCCAGCTTCGCCGTGTCCTTGTGGTAGTGCGAATAAAACGTATTTCGCCCGGTCGCGATCAACGCGAAATACGCCGCGCCGTAAGCGCCGTTTTTCTTGAAAACGTACTCCGCATCGGCTTGCAACTCGTATTCGAACATCCCCGGTCTGGCGTCCCGCATCGCCTCCATAATGCCCAGCCCTGCGATGCGCGTCGCCTGTCTCAAAATCGCAATCTCCGCCGGACTCTTGAACGCCCTCAGCTCATCCAGAATCGGATCCAGGTCCCGAATCTCAGACCCTGGCAAGGCAGCCTTCAGCTTGCCGATGAACGCCTCCTCGCGAGACCCCCGCCCGTCCCACGGATCTTCCTTGGTGGCCTTCGCCAGTGCCGCCGGATCGCTTGACGACGCCGACCCGAGCACCTCCGGCCGGTGCGGCGTATAAATCGTCCGCCCCTTGAAGGCCGCGATCGACGCTGCAAATTCGTCCCTCGGCAGCACCGCTTCAATCCCGGTCGCACTAGCCGCTTCTTCGCCGGGATACAGCCCCGGTCCGAACATTTTCGTCTCGCGCCGTTCGTTCCGGAAATTCAGAAACAGCAGGGACCGCTTCGCCTTCCCGTCGATCACCAGCAAAGCCCGCGGCTCCACTACCCCGGTCACATAGAAAAATTGATTGCTCTGCCGCAGCGGCTGCTCGCCAGGACGCTCCGTGGTCCCCTGCAGAATCGCGACCCCGTCGCCCATCTTCTCCATCACGCGAGCCCGTCGCGCCGCGTGCTCCTCCGGCGGAAACACCTCGGTAAAGACAGGCTGGGCCCCCGCGTACGCCATCAGCAGGAGTCCGGCTGCCAGTCGCATATATCGGCGAAGGATTACTTCTTTATCACCGTCAAGGTGATTTGCGAAGGATATTGCGCCGAGTGGTGCACCTCATTATGCGCCACCACGCCCTTGGCCTCGTCGTAATTCTTTCCGCCCGTGTTCATGTTCCGGTCGAATCGCGGGAAATTGCTGCTCGACACCTCGATGCGGATTCGATGCCCCGCCGGGAAGTAATTGCTGGTCGTCATCGGCTGCAAGCCCACCTTGTAGACCTTACCCGATTCCATCCACACTTCCGGTTTTTCGTATCCCTCGCGATACCGCAGCCGCTGGATGGTCTCATCCAGGTTGTACGCCGTGCCATCCGGATACACGTCGATCACCTTCACCGTGATGTCTGTGTCCTTGGCGTCCGAGCTCACATACAAGGTCGGTTCGATCGGCCCGCTCACTTCGATTCCTTCCTTCAGCGGCTCCGAAGTGTACACCAGAATATCGGCGCGAGCCTCCATCTTCCTCTGATCGAATGCGCCGCCCGTCACCGCATTGCCCGTGCAGCAAACATTCCCGCCATATGACGGCGCCGGATTCATAGGATCGTAAACGAACTCGTCCGCTTTGTCGGCGCCTGGAGCCGCGGTTGTCAACGCGCCGTCTCCGTTCAAGCTATTCGCCTTCCCCCCGCTGGAAAGATAAAAGGTCATCGGCTGCGCGCCCGCCGGAGGCCACGTGTCCGACGTCTGCCATTTATTCAACCCCATGGTGAAGTACTTCACCCGCGGCATCGTCTCCAGAACGTGATTGTCCTCGCCCTTCAGGAAATGATCGAACCACCCGTATTGCAGCGCGTTATAGTCCAGGCGCGCGTCGCCCATGTCGCGCTCGCCCACCACCGTATGCTCCGTCGCGCGTGTGTAGGAACAGTGCAGCGTGGGCGCGATCACCGCGTATTGCTCCTTGCCGATCTCCGGCTTGGCCGTTTTCCGCACGTAGTTGTACGCCGCCAGGTTCGGTCCCACCGAAACGTCATACCAGGACATGAACCAGAATCCCGGCACGTTCACTGGCATGTTGTCATGCCACAGCCCGCCGCGATACCAGGCCGCATCGTTGGGCGCCCGCTTGATCATCGCGCCGCCCGTCGATACTTCCATCCGGTCCGCGAAAATCCCGTGTGGACCGTCCACCGCCTGCATAATATCCATCTCCGGCAAATGCGTCAGCGCCTTCGACCAATCCACCGGCGGCAACTGCTGCGCTAGGTCGAACTCTTTCGATGCGCGAATCAGATCTTCCTGCGTCGCATTCGCCGCCATCATCGGCCGCACCTGGTTCTGCTCGCCATACAGCCACGCGATGAACAGCATCTGCACCGCTCCGCCGCGATACCAGTTGCCCTGTTCGTAATACGGCCCCACGCGCCCCACTCCCGCGCCGAATCCCTGCGGGATCATCGCCGCAAATGCGGGATTCCCTTGCGACGCCACACCCAGTTGCCACTCCGCCGTCGACGAGCACCCTATGGTCCCCACCTTCCCATTCGCCCACGGCTGCGACGACATCCACGTGATCTCATCCGTCCCATCCGTCAGCGGCGGCCCGAGAATATCGTAATTGCCTTCCGAGAAAAAATGCCCGCGCTCATTCATCTCGACGTACGCGTAACCCCGCTTTACGGCCTCAAGCTGCGCCGTCATGTCCGCCGGAATCCCGTTCCTCACGTCCCAGTAGTTGAAGTTGTACGGCGTCCGTACGAAGATGATCGGAACCTTCCCCGTGGCGTTCTTCGGCCGATAAATATCCGCCGCCATGCGCTTCCCGTCGCGCATCGGCACCATCACCTTCCGGTCGATGATCGCGATCGCCTCCAGTTCTTTCTCCTTGGCGTTTCGCGAAGCCACCAGCGCCGGATCGGGAGCATTTCTCTGCTGCGCCGAAGCCGTGAAGACAATTCCCGCCAGAACCACAAGGGAGCCAAGTTTCATAGAGGTCTCTTTCCTGCCAACTATATCATCCGCGTGAATCTGCGGCACCATCAAGGTTGCTGAGACGACCCCATCGACAGCGCATACATCAAAGCATTCACCTGCTCCGCCGACCCCGTGAACAGATTGTCCGGACGATGCCGGTAACTCAACATCTGCCGGTACATCGGATCTTCCATGCTCGAATTGATGCCCCACCCCGCCAGGTACTCTAGCCGCAGGTCGCCATCGCGATTGATTTCCGCGCCTTCCAGCCACGGCGCCAGGTCCGACCGTTGCCCGGTGAACGTCGCCAGCAAATCCACCGGCGAATGTATCCCGATGTCCCCCAGCGACCGAGCCACCGCCGCATAATCCGGACGATTCAACCGCGCCTGCACTTCATCCAGATTGACCCGCAACGGCTCCCCCTGCCCCATGAAAACCATGTCGTAGCCGAGGCCGCTCCGCGTGTTCACCCAAATGGTCGCGTTCGGAAACGCCTCGAAGAACGTGGCCAACTCGCTCTTGATGGTCTTCAAATCGCTCTCGTACAGCGGCACGTATAGCGAAAAATACCCGCCCGGATTCAGATGCGCCTTCACCGCCTCGAAGTATTCTTTCGAATACAACGCCGCCGTCCCTTTCACGAACACATCCAGCGGATCCGACGCGATCACGTCGAACTTCTCGGTAGTCGTCAGCACGTAGTGCCGCGCGTCGTCGAACACAATGTGAGTCCGCGGATTGTGCAGCACATCGTAATCTTCATGCGCGAAGTACTTCGTCGACGTCGGCGGAATCACCGGCTCAATCTCACACACCGTAATCTTTTCAATCCCCGGATATGTGGTGAACGTCCCCGCCGAAACTCCCGCGCCGAATCCGATCCCCAGCACCGATTTCGGATTCGGATGCAGCAGCCCCGGCAAGTGCCCCACCATGCGCTGGAGCTTCATGTCGTACGGTTCCGTGGTCGCCTCCACGTGGCCGTTCACGTCCACCTCGATCGCCCCGTCGTTCCACTGCGAAATCGCCACCGACGAGTTCCGCCCTTCAACGGTATAAAGGATACGCGACTGCCCCGCGTAAATCGCCGTCCGCCGTCCGTACGCGATCACCGTCCCCGGAATCGGATCGACATTCAACGCCAGCAGTCCCGCGAGGGCCACTGAAGCCGCCACCAACGCCGTCACCGTCATGGACCGCAGCATCGGCGCAAATGCAAAACAAGCGCCCCCCGCGGCCAACATCAACAGGACCTGCTGCGAATGCTGCGTCCCGATCCACGGCACCATCATCAGGCTGACCGACAGCGCCCCCACGATCGCGCCGAACGTATTGGCGGCGTAAATTCCGCCGACCAGCCTTCCCGAATCCTCGCCCGGCTCCGCCACCGCCGCCAGCGCCAGCGGAAAACTCGCGCCCCACAAAATCGTCGGCGGCAGGATCGCCCACAGACACCGCACCAGGTCGATCTGAAACGTGTACCAGGGACTGCTGCTCAACAACGGATTCACCGGCAGATACGGCAGCGAGTCCGCGATCATATAAGCCGTCCACGCGATCGCCAGCGTCAGCAAAACCTGGCACCACGCCAGTGCCAATCGAGCCGCCCGCATCCCCGGCACCGACTTCACCAGCATTGCTCCGGCCCCGCTCCCCAACGCCAGCCCAATTAAAAACACCGCCAGGATGATCGAGAACACATACACGGTCGCGCCCAGCAGCATGCCCATCAGCCGCGTCCAAACCACTTCGCCGCCGAGCGCGCACGCTCCCGAGATCGCAATCGCGACGTAAATGCTCCACTGGCTCTTTTCGACGACGACTTCACGCCGAGGCGTCTCCGCAGCCGCGCCCGCACCCAACCGCCACGCAATCGTGGCCACACCCAGGTTAATCGCCGCCGCCACCAGCGTCGCCGTAGCCGTGTTATAAATCCGCAGCAGGTAAAATCCCGCGAACAGGCACCCGAACACCGCGCCCGCCGTGTTCGCGCCATACAGCCATCCCCACCACGAAACCCCCAGCGGAGTCGATTCGATCCATCGCACGATCGCGGGCAGGGAAGCGCCCATCAGCACCGTCGGCGCGAGCAGACATACCGCGCAGATGAGCCCGCGCAGCAGCATCCCCGGAAACCCGTGCTGTGATGAGAAAATGTAAACCCGATCCAGCAGCGGCAGCCCGATCAGCACCAGCAGGCCGCACACCGCGATCCCGGTTTCGATCATCGCGTAGGTCCGTAGCGCGTTCCTCGTGATTTTCAACCGCGGAAACCCCGCGCTGCCGATGCACAACCCGCCCATGAACGTCGCCAGCAGCACACCCACGGACACTGCCGTCGACCCGATGGCCAGCTCCAGCAACTGATACCAGACAATTTCGTAGATCAGTGCGGCACACCCGCTGGCCGCGCATAAAAGCGCCAGCAGAGGCCTGATTCGAGAAGGATTCACGGTCCCTCAGTATGCCACAGACGGGTTATTCCGAGCGGAGGGCGTAGCGAACATCCTGAACGAAGCTTCCCAGCATTCTATTTCTCCGCCCCGCTCTTCAGCGTCCCCTTCGCCCTCGCCACCGGCAACAGCGTCGGATAAAATTGCACGAACGTATTCTCCGCCGCTCCGTTTTTAGAGTGGCACGCAAAGCACCCCGCCGACCTCGGCAGCGCCGCCGCCGGCTCGCCCGAATCCGGGAACCCGAAATACTCCCATTTGTCCGGGAATCGCGACGAGTCCTTCACCTCGGCCGAAATGTGCGCAATCCCCGCCTGGAAGTGTCCTTCCTTATTGATCGACCCCTTGCTGGCCGACGACCGTACTTCCAGCACGAACATGGTCTTCTCCGGCCAAACGCCGGTCTGCATGAACGCTTTATACGCCCGTGGATTCACGAACACGTTATCGAACCGGGGCTGCCCGCCATCCGTCGCCTCGCCATACGTCATCCCCAGCCCGGAACTGACGAAAATCCATTCTCGATAATCCGCCGGCCGCACCAGCCGGTTGTCTTTCGTAAACTCCGGCTCCTGCCCAAACAACGTCGCGCTCACCAGCGCCATGCACATCCATCTCATGATTCTCAGTCTACCTGTGTATGCTGGTTAAGAAGATGAATCCTCAACCACCGCCGAAGATGCCGATCCAGGGCGTCCGCAACATCATCGCCGTCGGCTCCGGCAAAGGAGGCGTTGGAAAAACCACGGTCAGCGTGAACCTGGCTCTCGCGCTGCGCGGCCTCGGCCGCCGCGTCGGCCTCCTCGACGCCGATGTCTATGGCCCCAACGTCCCTTTGATGATGGGCGTCAGCCGTCCTCCCCGCGCCTCGAACGATCGCATCGAGCCCGTCGAAAATTACGGCGTGAAACTCATGTCCATGGGCTTCATCAACCCCGGCGACAAGCCGCTGGTCTGGCGCGGCCCCATGCTCCACAGCGCCATGCAGCAGTTTCTTCGCAACGTCGATTGGGGCGAGCTCGACTATCTGATCATCGACCTTCCCCCCGGCACCGGCGACGTAGCGCTTTCTCTTGCGCAATCCTGTCCCATCACCGGAGCCATCGTCGTCACCACCCCCTCCGACGTGTCTCTTGAAGACGCGCGCAAAGCCGTGAACATGTTCGCTCAGGTCCGCATTCCGATGCTCGGCTTGATCGAAAACATGAGCTACCTGATCGCTCCCCAATCCGGCGAGCGCATCAACGTCTTCGGCCAAGGCGGCGGCAAGCGCACCGCGGAGCAAATGAACATCGCATTCCTGGGCGAACTGGCGCTGGATCCCGAAGTAAGAATCGGCGGCGACACCGGCAAGCCCGTAACCACCCGCGCCTCGGGTGATGAACACGCCGCCCCCTTCAGAGCCCTCGCCGAAAAAGTAGAAGAGCGTTGCCGACAGGAGCAGACCACCGGCCCATCGATTGTGGTGGAAGATTAGTCGGTAAAAAGGAACGCTGCATTGGTTGACTCGTCCACGTTTCGAAAGTAATCTGAAGGCATGGAAGTGCAATTCCCCCGAGCAACAGGCACAACTTAGACAGATAGCTGCTCAAGCCGGGACCGCGCCTGAGCGGCTGGTGACTAATGCCGTTGCCCGATATCTCGACGAAGAAGCTCGCTTCCTGGCCGCTGTGGAAAAAGGGCTAGCCGCGGCCGAACGCGGTGAATTTATCGAAGAGGAAGAAATGGACGCCCGCCTCGAGGCCATGTTCAAACCCTGATGCGGTCCGTTTGCCCCCAGCTCAGCGGCTCGGCTTTTTCACCGTGACGGTGCCATCGGGATTCTCAGTCACATCCATGCCCTTATCGCGCGCTAACTGGATCTGGCCCTCCCTGGTGAAACGCTTCAATGGATCCTCCTCGGGGAGCCGGATGAATCTCGGTTCCCCGCGGGAGCTTCGACCTCTTGAGAAATCCCTCGAGCTCGCCCCAGCCATTCTTCTGTGAATACCTGCTCTTGATGTAGGGACGTCCGCCATCGCCCCCCTGAAACGGGGTCTCGAGCAAAATCCGCTCATTGGGATGAACCTCCCGCGCGCTTCCATCCGGGTTTACCCACACATACGGAAAGAGCTGGTCGTCCGGCATGAATAACCGCATTCTACACCTCCCCGGTCACAAGCAAATTCCCCAATAAAATCAGCTTCTTCGAGCAAACTACTTCCCGCCCTCTGCTATCTTCGAATCAGAATAACTTCCTGGCCAGGAAGCTCGTCGTGTTGAGGTGGTACTGTACTCCCGGAGGCCGTTAACGCCTTGCGGTGTCAGCCTTTGGTCTGGCATCGACGGGAGATTGTTTCGAATCGATTCGATAATCTTTCCGGGCAGCCCTCAAAAGCGCTGGGAAATCAGAGGGGAAGCATCGAAAGCAGAGCAAACCGAGGGACGCCAACCAGCGGGGCCCCAGATCCTCTAATTACGCTAGATTTGCTCCTCAAATCATTGACGGCCGGACTACGCCTGGCGATAAGTCCAGAAGCCCCGGCCGTCAGCGACGTTCTTACAGCCGCAGTGTCTATTTACCAAAGTCCGTGATTACCTTTCCGCCAAATCAACCACCAGAACCAGCCGGAGGCTGTGTCATCATCGTGTAATGGCGCTTGCCCCCGGAACCCGCCTCGGCCCCTACGAAATCATCGCCCCGCTTGGCGCTGGCGGCATGGGCGAGGTCTATAAAGCCCGCGACACCCGCCTTGGCCGCGACGTTGCGCTGAAACTTCTTCCCGACCCCGCCAATCGCGACCGCTTCGAGCTCGAAGCGCGAGCCGTTGCCGCTCTGAACCACCCCAACATCATGGCCGTCTTCAACGTCGGCGAAAACTATTTCGTCTCCGAACTGGTCGACGGCGATTCGCTCCGCAACCTGGCGCAATTGCCGCTGCGCAAAGTGATCGATCTCGCCGCCCAGATCGCCGACGGTCTCGCCGCCGCCCACGCCGCTGGAATTGTCCATCGCGATCTCAAGCCCGACAACATCATGGTGACTCGCGACGGCCGCGCCAAGATCCTCGACTTCGGCCTCGCCAAAGTCGAAGCCCCGCAGTCGAGCGACCCCGACGCGACCCAAGCCATCGGCGCCACCCAGCCCGGCATTGTCATGGGCACCGTCGGCTACATGTCACCCGAGCAGATCCGCGGCCGC
>CAVVNE010000081.1:0-17366 GCA_963749245.1 Bryobacterales bacterium | reverse complement strand
TGCGCGGCCAGACGACGACGGGGCTGATCGGCCCGATTTTCTTATTGGCTCCGCTGGCTCTTCTCGCGCTTCGCTTTCGCGAAGGCCGCCGCCTGCTGCTGCCCGGTTTGCTGCTGTTTCTGCCGTTCTTCGGCAACGTCGGCACGCGGTTCCTGATTCCCTGCCTGCCGTTTTTTTCGCTGGCTATGGCGATGGCTGTGCCATGGGTGCCGGCGCTGGTCGCGATGGTCTTGTTTCACGCGGTGTTGTCGTGGCCGTCGATGATTCCTCATTATTCGTCGCCCTACGCTTGGCATCTCGACAGGATTTTGTGGAAGCAGGCTGTTAGAAAGCTTCCTCAGGACCAATATCTCTTGCAGAATTTCCAAGGCTACGGCATCGCTCGGATGATCGAGGACCATGTTCCCAAAGGAGCCAGGGTGCTGGCGGTGGCCGGCGTAGCCGACGCCTACACCACGCACGAAGTTCTGGTTGGTTTTCAGGCCGCGCTCAACGACGATCTCGCCGATATTTTCAACCTCGGATGGGAAGAGAGCCAGCAACCCACCCACCGCCTGATTTTCAAATTCCCTCCCGCCACCGCGCGCCGCGTCCGCATCCTGCAAACTGGCACCGGCGCGCCACTCGAAGAATTCAAGGTGGATGAGCTGCGATTTTTCTATCAGGGCGCCGAACTGCCCCGCGATCCCATCTGGCGCCTGCGCGCCTGGCCCAATCCCTGGGACGTGCAGATGGCTTTCGACAACTCTCCCGCCACCCGCTGGAGGTCCTGGGAAGTGGCATCGCCCGGCATGTACATCGATACCGACTTCGGAAAATACGAACTGCTGGACGAAGTGCGGGTCGACCGCTCGCCCGACTCTCTCAACGTGCGCATGCAGGTGGAAGCCATGAATCCCAAGGGCGCGTGGGTGAAAATCGCCGCCGATCCGCGCACCGAATTGATTTTCGCGCCCGTCGACATCCGCCGCTGGGCTAGCCGCGAGCTTCATCTGCGCGGCATCGACTATATCCTGTTGAACGATACCGACTGGGGCGCCGACGACGTCCGCGAAGACCCGGGCTCCTGGGGATTCCAGGAAATCGCCCGGGGCTACGGAGCGCGTATATATAAAGTGGTGGCGCGATGAAACTGTTTCTGGGCGTCGACGGAGGACAATCGAGCACCACCGCCCTGGTGGGCGACGAAACCGGCGCCGTCATCGGCTCCGGCCGCGGAGGCCCCTGCAATCACGTGGGCAGTGCGGAGGGTCGCGACAGATTTCTGCGGGCGGTGGGCGGATGCCTTCGCGGCGCGGGTTTTGCCGATGTTGAATTCGAAGCTGCGTGCCTCGGTTTCAGCGGTGGCGCGGCGGATAAGAACGCATACGTGCGCGAGCTGATCAAAGCGAAGCTTTATTTTGTGACGCATGACGCGTTCATCGCGCTGGTCGGCGCGACGGCCGGCGAGCCGGGCGTGATTACCATCGCCGGGACGGGATCGATCGCGTTCGGACGCAATCAAGAAGGAAAAACGGCGCGCGCGGGCGGCTGGGGTTATGTGTTCGGCGACGAGGGCGGCGGATTCGATCTCGTTCGCCAGGCGTTGCGGGCGGCCCTGCGCGAGGAAGAAGGATGGGGGCCCAAAACCGCTCTGCGCGAGGCGCTGGTCTCGTCGGCGGGCGCAACGGGCGCGAACGACCTGCTGCATCGCTTCTATACGAATGAGTATCCGCGGGAGCGCGTGGCGGCGTTCGCGAAGCTGGTGGATCGGATCGCGCGCGACGGCGACCCGGTGGCGCGAGAGATTCTGCTCGCGGGCGCGCAACAGCTTGCCACGCTGGCGGGCGCGGTTCGCCGACAAATCTTCGACGGAAAGGCGGCCTGCTGCATCAGTTATCTGGGCGGCGTTTTCCACAGCGAGATTTTGCTGGCGCGGTATCGGATGTTGATGGAACTCGAAGAGGGCAACCGCGTGACCGAGCCCAAGTACGGACCGGCGGCGGGAGCGTTGATTGAAGCGTATCGCATGGCGGGTTTGTCCGTCCTATTAAAGGACGTAACGGTGGAGAAATGAGGAAGGAATTACGCCTGAAGCCGTCGCTGCAAGCTAAAGCTCGCGCCACGATGTGCATGGTCGCGGTACTGGGTTCTCCGCTGTTTGCGGCGGAGCCCGATTGGTCCTCGGTCGAGAAGCACGCGCTGGATTTGTTGCAGAAATACGTGCGCATCGCGAGCGTGAATCCTCCGGCCAATACAGCTCCCGCGGCGGCGCTGATCAAGAGCGAGTTGGAGGCAGCGGGCTTTACGCCGAAGCTCTACACCAGCGGTCCGCAAGGGCAAACCAACTTGATCGTGCGCCTGCCTGGGCGCGATCGTTCGAAAAAACCTCTTCTGTTGCTGAATCATCTCGACGTGGTGCCGGTGGATGCGAAGGCTTGGAGAGCGATCGATCCGTTCGGTGCGGCGATCAAGGACGGCCAGATCTGGGGACGAGGCTCGCTCGACATGAAAGGGCTTGCCGTCGAGCAGATGACGGCGTTGATCGAGCTGAAGCGCTCCGGCATCGTCCCGCCGCGCGACATCGTGATGCTGTCGACGGCGGACGAGGAGTCGGGCGGCGTTTTGGGCATTCAATGGATGGTGAAAAATCATTTCGACGAAATCGATCCGGCCTATGTTCTGGACGAGGGCGGCGCGGGAAGCCGGGATTTGTTCGCGCCGGGCAAGCTGATTTTCGGCGTGGCGGTAGGCGAGAAACAGATGCTGTGGCTGCGGCTTCGGGCCAAGGGCACCGCGGGCCACGGATCGCAGCCCATTGCGGATAATGCGAACTTGATTCTGCTCGACGCGATTCGTAAGGCGATGGAGATCACGAATGCGGATAAGCAGAATCCGGTGGTGGAGTCGATGTTGAAAGCGGCGGGAGGCTCGTTTGCCGCAAACAAATTCACCGGCGCAATTCAGGGGAGCACCATTTCGCTGACGACTCTTCAATCCGGCGTCGGGTCGCCGGTTAAGCCGAACGTAATTCCATCGGTGGCCGAGGCGACGCTCGATTGCCGGCTGCTTCCCGGCGTCAACGCGGACGAGTTCGAGAGCGGCATCAAAGCGCGAATCAACGATCGGAGGGTGACCGTGGAACGGCTGACCAATCCTGTGGACGCGGGGATGAGTCCAGCCGAAACGCCGTTGTTCGCGGCGATTCGCGCGGCGTTGTGGAAAGCGCATCCGGATGCGGCGGTGACGCCGATGCTGGTGCCGTACGGAACCGACTCGGTTCAGCTCCGCAAGCGCGGTGTTCCGGCGTACGGGTTCCTGCCGATGGTGGTGGACGCGGCGACCGTGGCGACCATGCATAGCGACCAGGAGCGCGTGCCGGTGGCCGAGTTTTTGCGGGGCATCCGAATTTATTTTGACGTGCTGCGATCGGAGTATTGATGGAACCCATCTCGCATTTCTTTTATTCGCACCGGCTGAAGCTGCAATTCTGGGACTGGGGATCGGAAGGGCAAGCCGGCGCTGATCCTGGTGCATGGAGGCCTCGACCACGCGCGCAACTGGGATTGGGTGGCGAGGGCGCTGCGCGACGATTATCACGTCTACGCGCTGGACCTGCGCGGCCACGGCAACAGCGCGTGGGCTCCGGGAGCGCTGTACAGCGTCGCCGAACATGTCCTGGACCTCTCGGCGCTGGTGGACATCATCAACGCGTTTCCGGTGACGATCATCGGGCACTCGCTGGGCGGTGTGGTCAGTCTGCTGTATTCGGGCGTGTATCCGGACCGCGTGAAGAAGGTCGTGGCGATCGAGGGCATCGGCATGCCGGTGACGCATCGCGCGCCGAAGCCCGGCGTCCGAACGCTTACGCAACTGGATCGAGGTGATCCGCAAGGCCTGAAAACAGGGCTCCGCACAACTATCCGACGCTGGCGGCGGCCATCGCGCGGATGAAGGAAGCGAATCCGTTCCTCTCCGATGAAGTGGCCGCGCACCTGACGCTGCACGGCACCAACTGGAACGCGCGACGGATCGATCACCTGGAAGTTCGACAACTACGTGCGCACGTTCATCACGTATGGCTACAACATCGAGGACGCAAAGGAAGTGATGTCGCGCATCACGTGCCCGGTGCTGTTGTTCTGGGGCAAGCAGAGCTTGGGCGCCGGATCCGGAAGAGGGTGGGCACGCGGACATTATCCGGAATCACCGCGTGGTGAAGGTCGACAAGGCGGGCCACTGGGTGCATCACGACCAGCTTCAGGTATTCTTGCGGGAGACGAAGAAGTTTCTGGCGGAGTAACTGTCCGCGCTACGGTCGCGGTGTCTACAAATTTTTCAGCAACCTTAAAAAGGTTGCTGTCGCGCGCCCGCCTGAAACTCCAGAATCGCGTCGTCGAACGAAACACCAAAAAATTCCGGGAACATCGCACGGGCGCTATCCGGATCCTGCATCACGCGCAACAAGTAGTCCTGGAATTTATCGCGGCCGCGGGTGTGGATCATATGTTCCAGAAAGTCGCGCCACGCGACGTAATTGAAGCGCATGTCGGCGTTATTGCCGTTAAACGCCGGCGCCAGCGGTTCCGTCCTCGCGCGCGCGACGAATTCAGCGTCGCTTAGATAGGATTTCTGGCGCCCGAAATCGACGGCGAGTCCTTCGAATAGCCAGGGCTGGCCGTTTAGTTTGTGACCTCGCCACAGCGGCATGTTCTGATTGAGGATGGCGTGCGACAGTTCGTGGCGCAGGTATTCCGCGGTGTCGAAATGCTTCTCGGCGATTCTCGGCGTCACAAAGATCACGGTCCCGGTCTGAAGGGTTAACGCGCCGACGGGCCCGCGCTGCCACGGTGCCTGCATGTGAAAATCGGTCCATGTGCGCGGCGCGATCACCGTGATGCGGTCGGGCATTTTGAGGCGATGGAATTCCTCAGCCTCGGCGATGAAGTTGTCCACCTGCTGGTAGGCTTCCTCAAGCGTCGTTCCGGAGGGATAGTAAATGTCGGCGCGATGGAGGGTGAAATGGGTGTAGCCGGGCTTGATCGGGGACCACGGAAACAAGGGTCCGTCACATAAGGCAGCGACGGCGCACGCGACGAACAGCACGATGGCCGCCCAACGCAGCCATTTAGGCATTTACCGCTTCCAGCGCGGCATACGTGCGGTCGACATAGGCGTTCAGAATATCGATGAACTCAGCGACAATGCGGTCGCCGCGCAGGGTGCACTTCAGCTTGCCGTCGACGTAAACCGGCGCCACCGGCTCCTCAAACGTGCCCGGCAGCGAGATGCCAAGATTGGCGTGTTTCGATTCACCGGGGCCGTTGACGATGCAGCCCATTACCGCGACTTTCATCTCCTCCACGCCCGAATAGCGCGCCTTCCAGACCGGCATCTGCTCCCGCAGATACGTCTGAATCTGGTCCGCCATGTCCTGGAAGAAGGTGCTGGTCGTGCGTCCGCAGCCGGGGCAAGCGGTGACCTGCGGCGTGAAGCTGCGCAGCTCGAGCGATTGCAGAATCTGCTGGCTGACGATCACCTCTTCCGTGCGGTCGCCATTCGGCAGCGGCGTAAGCGAGGCGCGAATCGTATCGCCGATACCTTCCTGCAACAGCACTCCCAAAGCCGCGGTCGTGGCTACGATGCCTTTCGCGCCGAGCCCCGCTTCGGTCAACCCGAGATGCAGCGCGTAATCGCATTCCGACGCCATCATTCGATAAACGGCAATCAAATCCTGCACGCCACTGACCTTCGCGCTGAGAATGATTCGATTGCGCGCCAGCCCGTAAGATTCAGCTGCGGCCGCTGAGTTCAGCGCGCTGGCGACGATCGCCCGCAGAGTGACCATCTTGGCGTCAAGCGGCTCGGCAAGCTTGCTATTCTCATCCATCATGCGCGTGAGCAGCGCCTGGTCGAGCGAGCCCCAGTTCACGCCGATGCGCACCGGTCGCTCGTACTCAATCGCGGCCTCGATCATCACCCGGAAGTTGTCGTCGTGTTTCTTGCCGATGTTGACGTTGCCCGGATTGATGCGGTACTTCGCCAGCGCGCGCGCCATCGCCGGATATTTCTTCAACAAAATGTGCCCGTTGTAGTGAAAATCGCCGATAATCGGCACGCGCACGCCGAATTTGTCGAGAGTGTCGACGATCTTCGGCACCGCCGCGGCGGCTTCTTCGGTGTTCACGGTGACGCGCACCAGCTCCGAGCCGGCGTTGGCCAGCGCCATCACCTGATTGACAGTCGACTGCACGTCGGCGGTGTCGGTGTTGGTCATCGACTGCACGACAATCGGGTTCGAACCGCCGACTTCGACCGAGCCGATACGGACGGCGACAGAGCGGCGCCGCTGAATTGCTGCCATATCCTTCTATTGTAGGCTAGACTCTACGAATGCAGACGGTCGAGCCCACGCTGACTGAGCACGGACTGAAGCGGGAGCTCGCCCTATGGGACCTGGTCTTCACGCAGATCCTCTTTGTTGTCGGCCTGGTATGGGTGGGGGCCGCGGCCAAGCTGGGATCCTCCCACGTCACCTTCTGGCTGCTTGCCGTGGTGCTGTTCTACACTCCTTCCGCCATCGTCGTGATTCATTTGAGCCGGAGAATGCCGTTCGAAGGAGGGCTGTATGAATGGGCGAGGCTCGGATTCAATGAGCGGGCGGGATTTCTGGTGGCGTGGAACCTATGGCTGTACGCAATGGTGCTGATGTCGGAAGCGGGCCTGATGGCCGCGACCAACATTGCCTATGCCACCGGGGTTGGCTGGATCGCGGAGAGCAAGTGGTCGATCGCGCTCGCCAGCCTGATCATTGTGGGAGGACTCACCGCGCTGTCGATCGCCGGGCTCGGCGCGGGGAAATGGCTGCACAGCGCGGGCGGAATCGCGCTGTTGGTGGTTTGTTCGGCTATGATCGCGATGCCCGCCATCGCCTGGGCGCGCGGCGCGCGGCCGGTAACGCCGCCGTTCGGGCTGGCCATGCCCGCGCTGACGCTGATGAATCTGAATATCCTCGGCAAGCTGGGCTTTGGGGCGCTGGGTGGATTCGAATACGTCGCGATTTTCGCGGGCGAATCGCGGGATCCGGCGAAAATCATCGCGCGCAGCGTCCTGATCTCCGCTCCGGTGATCGCGCTCCTGTTTATCCTGGGCACGGGGTCGGTGTTGTTCTACGTACCGGTGAATTCCATCGACCTGGTGTCTCCCGTGTCGCAAGTGCTGTCCATCGCCGCGAAACCGCTGGGCGCCAGCGCCCGGATCGCGGGCGCGGTGATCCTGACGGTGCTCGGAATGCGGATTGCGCAGGCTAGCCTTAACTTTTCCGCGACCGCGCGCTTGCCGATGGTGGCCGGCTGGGACCATCTGCTCCCGCGCTGGTTCACGAAATTGCATCCGACGCGCAAAACGCCGGTCAATTCGATTCTCTTCGTCGGCGCAGCGACGCTCACGTGCAGCCTGGTCGGCATGACAGGCGTCGCCCGGCAGGAAGCGTTCCAGTTGTTCAACAACTCATCAGGGATCTTCTACGCGTTGCCATACCTGGCAATGTTCGCGCTGCCGTTCGTCTTGAAGGATGTGTCGTTGGGCGTGCGCGTGGCCTCAGCCTCGGGGTTCCTGATGACGCTGCTCTACGTGGCCCTGTCGATTTTTCCAATCGTCGAAGTGGGCAGCCGGGCGCTGTTCACCACGAAAATCTGCGGCGTGATTTTGGCGGGGAACATAATTGGAATCGCGATTTTCGAGCTGTCGCGGCAAAAGACGTCTGCGTCTAAAGCGGTGAGATACTGAATGGGTGCCGACCATTCTGCTGGTGGGGCCGTACCGTATGTATTTTTATAGCCATGAGCCGAACGAGCCGCCCCACATACATGTGGATCGAGACGATCAGTCGGCAAAGTTCTGGCTGGATCCGGTCGCGTTGGCCGGAAACCTTGGCTTCAATCCGGCCGAACTCCGTCGAATCCAACGGTTAGTGTAGAGAAAACCGCAATCTCTTATTGGAGGAATGGCATGAGCGCTTCCCAGCCTAACGCCGGAGAACGCGTGCGCGACGTCCGCGTCACGGAGGACACGCTGGCCGTGGATCTTGCCGACGGTCGCACGATCATCGTATCCCTTAACGTGGTATCCGCGACTCTTGAACGCGACCATGGAACAGCGTTCTCACTGGAAAGTCAGTGGGGCAGGTTATGGCATCCATTGGCCGGATGTCGATGAGGACCTGAGCACGGAAGGGCTGCTTCGGGGAGCGCCCGCCGGTGCGGAACCGGCTCGCCTGCGATGATAGAGCAAGTCGCATTTCGCAGGCACGCGAGCTGTCCTCGTGCTCTTCTTCCCGCACCGCGCGAATCGACGCCACTAAACGTCGATTAATCGGAAGCCGCCGGACCTACCGGGGCCTTCGTCGGGAGCGACCAATTGCCCGGCGAGCGCTCTTAGCTCGTTTTCGAAGTCCAGCAGAAATCCGGGAGAAATTCGCAACGCCCACTTCTCTAAGAACGAATCGACTAACTTCTCTCTTTTCTCTTTTCCATTTGGTAACCTCACATGCAATACCGTCGCTGGGTATTGACCAATACCCTCCAAACTGGGGATGCGTGCACCGCTGAGGGCAGTTGAACATAGATCGCGAATTCAGGCAAATTCGCGGCCGGTGCATACTTGGATCTTTAATGAAGTTTTAATTTGCGCGGCCCAGTGCCTTCAAATTACACGGTAAGATCTGACGGAGGCATGACCACCGAGAGCTCCGGGAGGGTAGTCGCGGCTCTATTTCGAGCCTTGGGAATTCATCGAGATAAGAAGAGCCGCGACCAGCGGGAGCGGTCAGCACGGGAGTTTTCACATGATCCCTTCAAGCGATTCGGGGAAGCGTGAAATAGAAAGTCGAGCCTTGCCCGGGCGTCGATTCCAGCCAGATTCGCCCGCCCGTCCGCTCGACGATGCGCTGGCACACCGCAAGGCCGATGCCGGTGCCCTCATACTCGGCCCCGTGCAGCCGCTTGAAAACACCGAAAATCTGCTTCGCGTATTTCGGCTCGATTCCGATGCCGTTGTCTTTCACGGAAAACCTCCAACGCTTATCCGCGGGCTCGGCGTCAATCCACACTTCCGGAACGCGGCCGCCCGCATACTTGAGCGCGTTGCCAACCAGATTCTGAAACAGCAGCACCAGATGGACCGATGGCGCTGCGACCGATGGCAGTTCGCCAATGTGGAACTCCGCGCCAGACTTGCGTACCGCCGCTTCCAGATTGCCGAGGGCCGTTTCCAGTGCGACTGCGGTATCGGACGATTCAATGGGGCCGGACGGCCCGCCGCTGACGCGCGAGTAGGCCATCAGGTCCTGCAATAAACGCTCCATTCGTTGCGCGCCGCTGACCGCGAAATCGACGTAGGATCGCGCCGTTTCATCCAGCAGACCGGCGTACTCCTCCTGCAGCAGTTGCGTGTAGAGAGAAATCATCCGCAAAGGCTCCTGCAGATCGTGGCTGGCGGCGTAGGCGAACTGCTCCAGATCGGCGTTGCTGCGCTGGAGCGCCTCGTTGGCGAGCCGTAACTCCACGGCGTAATTCATCTGGTCGTTGATATCGGTGCACGCGCCCAGCCATCGCACGATCCGGTTGTCGCGGCCGCGGACGGCGACCGCCCGGCAGATGAACCAGCGGTAGGAGCCATCGGAGGCGCGGCGCAAACGGGCCTGCGATTCGAACATTTTTCCCGACGCCAGCGATTCGCACCACCGCTCCATATGCGGCACGGCATCCTCGGGATGCAGCAATTCATCCCAGAACACCCTCTCGCCGGCGGATTCTCCCGTGTACCCCCTCCACAGCGAGTTCGCATATTCGAGGTTGCCGTCGGGTGTCGACGACCAGACCAATTGGGGAAACGCGGTGGCGAGCCCCTGGAAGCGTTCGTCGCTCTCCCGCATTTCTTCTTCGCCCCGCCGCAGATCGGTGATATCGGTGAGCGCGCCCACCCACTCCCGCACCTTGCCATCCTCGTCGAACACGGGGACCGCGGTGGTCGACATCAGGCGGTACTGCCCGTCGTGCCGCCGCATGCGGATCTCCGCAGTGAATTTCTTGGGATCGGCAAGCGCGCGCTCCCAGGCTCGGAACAACTCCACGTCCTCGGGATGCACCACCTTGGCCGCGCCAAATCCCTGATACTCCTCGATGCTCTGGCCGCTGAAGGCCGCCCATCCGGTCTGTTCTCCCGTCATTTCGCCCTTGGAGTTGCTGGTCCAGATGACGTCGCCCATCGCTTCGGCGGCGGCGCGAAAACGCTCTTCGGAGTGCCGCAGATTCAGTTCCGCCTGCTTGCGATCAGAAATGTCGGCGAAATACGCGGCACGGAACTGCGGCTCGCCGGCCACGTTCCGGAACACGGTCATGTCGGTGAGCACGTGGAACGAACTTCCGCCCTTGCGGCGATGGAGCGACTCATAGACGGCGTGATCCTCCGAGCTCATATGCGCTTCGCGGTAGCCTCCATCCAGCAAATCCGCGAAGGACCTGTCGCGAAGCTCCTCCGGCTCATACCCGTGCATGCGGGCGAAGGCGGCATTCACCTCCAGGATGGTCTGGCCGTCATTCACCAGAATGGCGACCCCGAATCCGGCCTGCTGGAAGATGCGGTGCCACTTGTCGATCTGAACCTCTTGTGCGCGCCGCTTGCTGATATCGCGAAATACCAGCACGGCGCCAAGCAGATGATTCCGCTGGTCGCGAATCGGCGAGCCGCTATCGTCGATGGGGATTTCCTGCCCGTTCTTGCCGATCAGGACCGTATGATTGATGAGGTTGGCAACTGCTCCGGTCCGAAGGACCTGGCTGACAGGGCTCTCCACCAGGGCCCGCGTTTCCTCGTTCACGATATGAAAGACTTTCTCCACGGGCTGCCCCGCGGACTCTTCGAGGCGCCATCCGGTCAGCTTCTCGGCGACCGAATTCATCAGCGTAACCCGGCCGCGCTCGTCGGACGCGATCACGGCGTCGCCGATGCTCATTAATGTCACTTCGAGCTTCTGCTTGGCCTGATCGAGATCGCGGGCGAGTTGCTCGCGCGCGTGGATTCCGCGGTCCACGGCGCGTTGCAGAAATACCGTAACGAACAGCAAACCGGCCAGGCCGGCGATCGTTAGCCAGAAACTGCGAAACGCGGAACTCTCCGCCGCGATACGGCGCTGATTCACCAGATCGGATTCGCGATCGATCATGTCCGCGCCCAGCGTGCGAATAGAATCCATCGTGAGCCTTCCGGCATTGGTCCCGACCATTTTCATCGCGGCGTCCAATCCTTTTTCGCGGCGCACAGAAATGGTTGCGGCCAGTTCCACCAGTTTGTCCCCCACATAGCGGCGCAACAGCTTCGCTTCCCCCGGAAGAGGTGGCTGGAAGCCGGCTGCCTCCGTCATGCGGTCCAGTAGCGCCGGGATGGCAGCGGTTGCCCTGGTGTACGGCTCCAGATATTGTTCGGAGCCGGTAAGAAGGTAGCCGCGCTGCCCGGTTTCGGCATCTTTGACTTGCGAAATCAGCTCGTCGGTGGAGGCGAGAAGCTGCCGGTCACGCAGGCCCTGAGCCATGGTTTCCCGAATCTGAACCCACTGCCAATAAGAGGAAAAACCCATCACCAATAGAATCAGCACCACGAGGATCAGTAGCGGCCGGTCGAGTCTTCCAGGTAACATGATCTTGCCTCAATTGTATGCCCGGCCAAGAATCGCATCCCGAAGACGAAATGCAGCTTTTTTTGCAAGGTGCCGTGCATGATTTGCGCGCCGCGCAGCGCCGGACGGGAACCGCGGCCGAGCTTTTCCTCCAGGCCGGCGACGACCAGGAACGCAGGGTCCTGGCCGCGCAATTGTTGCAGGGCCTGTCTAAAACCGAGGAACTGCTTGCTGGTATCGGGAGGTACGCGGCCGTTTTGACGCCGGGAAGCGACGCAAGGCCCACATTCCCCATGACCGTCGCCGTGCGATTCGCGCTTGCCAATCTGGATGGCGAGATTCGCAAGACGGGCGCGACCATCGCCGTCGGCGATCTGCCCGACATAGTGGGAGACCGGAACCAGTTGGCGGAGTTGTTCGAACACCTGATCGGCAACGCGCTGAAATTTCGGGGCCCGGATCCGCCGGCAGTGGAAATCGGGTCGCGCCGCGTGCCCGAGGGGTGGCTTTTTTCGGTGAAGGACAACGGCATCGGCATCGATCCAAAATATCGGGATCGCCTGTTTATTCCCTTCCGGAGGCTGCATGGTGGTGAAGTTCCCGGCGTCGGACTCGGGCTGGCGATTTCGAAGAAAATCGTAGGCGCGCACCGGGGCCGTATCTGGATTGAGGATGGCGGCCCGTCCGGCGTTACTTTCTGTTTCCTGCTGGCGGCCGATGGCGATTGACGTGCTTAATTCTTCCGTGTTGGGAACGGCCAAAACATCGTGACGGAACGTAAGACCAGGATCCTGCTGGCCGAAGACAATGACGGCGACGTTTTCCTGGTTCGCAGAGCCCTTGAAAAGAGAAGCATCTTGCATGAACTGGCGGTGGCGCGCAACGGCGAGGAGGCCTTGGCGTGGCTGGACGGGCATTCCGGCGAGGAAAAACGGGGCTCGGCGCCGGATCTTATCCTCCTCGATCTGAATTTGCCCCGCATCGACGGTGCGCAACTTTTGTCGCACATCCGTAAAAGTGACTGGTTTTGCCGCACGCCGGTGATCGTCCTGACTTCCTCCGATTCGCCGAAGGACAGACAAACGGCGCTGGAACTGGGTGCAAATCTTTATTTCCGTAAGCCGACGGACCTCAAGTCGTTCATGGATTTGGGCCGGATTATAGAGGAAACTCTAAAGACGGTCCTTATCTGAACGAGCTGACCGCTCCCGGAGGTCGCGGTTCCATTTGATACCTCCGGGAGCGGTATTGGCGGTTAAATGCGTCGCAACACGTAAAGTCCTGCCGGGGGCGTGCGCCACGAATGTCGATTCTAGTGTGACGGTCTCCACTAGGAGTTCGTTTGCAGCCTCTCGCTCTCGAATGCCTGGTAATCGAGTTGTTTCACTTTTTCTTCGGTGTTCTTGGATAGCACCTGATTCGAGAGATCGTCGGGCACGACCGGCGCGGGAGGAGGCGTCAAGTCCACAACGGGCGGAACGAAATCCTTGTTCGTCTTTGGATGTTTCAGATCTTCGATCATTTCACGGATATGTTTCTTCATGCCCGATGTTTGCCCGGCGTGCGCCCACCGTTGTGCGCTTGTGCCGCTAAGCGATTGAAGAAATGTGACAATAATCAAGTTCTTGCGTCGTGACCGGACTCCGGCGCATCTCCAAATCATGTGTTGATTGCCCATTGACAGGTCAATGATGGCAATGAAAACGGCGACGGACGCCGACTGAAGCCGCCGCTCCAAGGTGAAGCTCGCGCCACATCCGATTCCGGGTATGATAGCGTTTCATGTCACCTATTCCTCAGAATCAGCAACGTGCGCTGGTGGAGCGCTTGATCCGGGCTTGCGGGGGCGGATATTCGCCTGAAACGCGGCGGAAATACTACATCTCGGGTCCGCAATGGGCGGCGGCGTACGAGGGGCAGGCGCTGTTTCACGCTCCCACGCGCGAGCCGGTGGGATTTGAGAGGGTCATTGAAGAGTACGGCAAGATCGGTATCGGGCATTGGACGACGCACGATACGGACGTGATTCCTTCGGCTTCGCTTTTCAAAGATGCGCAGGAGGAGATTGTCGCGCGGATCGGGGCATCGCTGAAGACAAACGGGCTGAGGTGCTCCATGGTCACGACCGAGACGTTTCATCACGCGGTATGGGCGGCCAGTCCGGCAGCGGAGGCTCCGGAGGTGCGGGCCTACGCGGCTCGGCGGCTCGCCAATACGGTGAAGATCGGGCATCAACTGGGCGCGGAGTTCGCCGTGTATTGGCCCGGGTCACTGGGATATTACGTGCAAGGGGCGGTGGAGGAGACGCAAACGCTTCGGTGGTACGCGGATGGTCTTAATTCGGCTTGCGAGGCGGATATTAGAATCGCGAAGGAGTTCGGAAGGGCGACTTTAAAGCATTGCATGGAGGCGAAGCCGTTTGAGCCGCAGGCGGAGATTTTACTGCCGACCAGCGACGCGATGCTGGCGTTTATTTCGTCGGGGCTGTTGACGCATCCGGAGATGGTGGGGCTGAATCCGGAATATCTGCACGAACTGATGTGGGGCGCCGCTCCGCGGGCGGCGCTGGCCAGAGCGCTGATGTGCGGGAAGCTGTGGCATTTCGACATTAACGACGGGTATCGATTGAAGCATGACGTCGATATCGCAGTGGGGTTGGTGAATCCGCTGGATTGGCTGAATGTTCTGGTGCTGCTGAGGAGTCACGGGTATTCGGGTCCGTTCAATCTGGATTACAAGCCTCCACGCACGACCAGCAATTGGGGCGTGTTCAGCTTGAGTTTCCCGACGGCCGTGGACCGGTTCATTACGCTGTGGGAGATGGCGGGGGATGTGATTGCGGACCCGGTGATTTCAGAAGCTTCGGCGGCGCTGCGGGCGGGCGGTGGGCCAGCAGACCCGATGGACGTCGATGCGATTGTGGCGGCGAACAAGGAATTGCTGACGCTGCATGAATTGATCGCGCATCGGATGGTGCAGATTTTGATTGGGCAGCACAGGGGTAGAACGTACTCGATTTAGAATAAAGCCATGGACCGCGAAAGAGAACTTGCTTTGCGGCAATCGATCGCACTCGGGAGGCAGAAGGTCGAAGCGGTGAGCGAAAGGCTTCCGGATGGCACGTACGTTCTGTCGGACGAATGGCTGATCGCGAGGATTGTGTTAGAGGATCTGGACCGCGAATTGGAAGATCTGCTCGAGAACCCGCCGAACTCCGACGATTGGAGTGCCTCCGTTTGTGCTCCTCTTAAACCTCCGCCTCACTTGAATTCCGGGGCGAATGCACTTCCGGAACCGGAGTGATCATCTTCATCACTGCCGATCTCCTGGCGTAAGCGAGGGGATTCGTTGGTTATTAGTGAACGGTTCCGAGATTTTCCAGGGGCCAGTAGACGAAGACGGCTTTGCCGTAGATATACTGGCGCGGAACCCAGCCCCAGCTGCGGCTATCGTTGGAGGAGCTGCGATGGTCGCCTAGGACGAAGTATTGGTCGGGCGGCACGGTTTTGCGAGCCATCGGGATGCGGTCGCGATAATCCTCGGCGACGTAGGGCTCCGATAGAGGCTGGCCGTTGACGATCACGGTTCCATCCTGGATCTCGACGGTATCGCCGGGGACGCCGATGACGCGTTTGATGTAGGATTTCGTGGGGTCGCCGGGATAGAGAAAAACGACCGTGTCGCCCCGGTCGATGTCGGAGATCCCGAAGCGGTAGACGAACTTATTAATGAAAATACGCTCGTCGTTCTGAAGGGAGGGCATCATGCTGGTGCCTTCAACTTTCACCGGCTGGTAGAGGAAGAGAATTACGACGATCGCGATCAGAACGCTGAGGGAAAGATCGCGAAACCAGGATAAAGTGACGCCGGCGGCGGAGCGGTGATGCTCTTCTCCATGCGGCGCGTGTTCCCGCTCCGGATTCGGATTAACGTTGCCCTCGTCCATTCCTCTACAAAATTATAGACGAGGAAGATGGAAATTGGTTGCGGCCGCGGACGCGAGTATAATCATGTCATGTTCCAGATTACCCGCAGCGCCCCTGTCTACGACGTTGTCATCATCGGATCCGGAGCGGGAGGCGGCACGGTTACCAAGGTCCTGGCGGATCTCGGTATCAGCGTGGCGCTCCTCGAAGCCGGACCGATGCTCCATCCCGAGAGAGATTTCAAAGAACATAAGTGGCCGTACGATTATCCGCATCGAGGCTCGGGAGACGGAGGCGCAAGTTATTTCGGACGCGGCCGGGCGTTCGGATTCTTTTCGGCGCACGCGGGCGGATGGAAGCTGGATGGCGAGCCGTACACGGTGGCCGAAGGATCGAAATTCAACTGGTTCCGGTCGCGCATTGTGGGCGGGCGGACGAATCACTACGGGCGCATTTCGCTGCGCTACGCCGATTACGACCTGAAGCCGTATTCGCGCGACGGGATCGGTACGGACTGGCCGATTTCCTACGAAGAGATCGCTCCGTATTACGACAAGGCCGAGAGCTTCATCGGCGTGACCGGATCGAAGGAAGGAATCCGCAGCGCGCCGGATGGAGTTTTTCAAAAATGCCCGCCGCCGCGCGTACATGAGGTTCTGATCAAGAAGGCTGCCGACAAACTCGGGATCCCGTGTATTGCGAACCGGCTGGCGGTGATCACGCAGGAGACCAACGGGCGTCCGGCGTGCCATTACTGCGGTCAATGCGGGCGCGGGTGCATTCCATCGTCGAATTATTCATCGAGCCAGGTGCAAGTGTTCCCGGCGATGAAGACCGGCAAAGTGACGATTGATCACCGATGCGATGGCGCGGGAGCTGATCACCAACGACGAAGGCAAGGTGACGGCGGTATCGTACATCGACAAGAAGACGCGGAGCGAGAAACAGATCAAGTGCCGCACGGTGGTGGTGGCGGGGAGTTGCTGCGAATCGGCCAGGCTGCTGCTGAATTCGAAAGGCAAGGGGCACGAGAACGGGCTTGCGAATTCGTCGGGGACGGTGGGCAGGTATCTCACCGATAACACGGGGTTCAGCCTGGGAGCGAGGATTCCGGCGCTGGTAGGGCTGCCCCGGTTCAACGAGGACGGCATGGGCGGCGCGCATCTTTACATGCCGTGGTGGCTCTGGGATAAGAAGACCGATTTTCCGCGCGGATATCACGTCGAGCTTGGCGGCGGATACGGCATGCCCGGAGTCGGCAGCTTCGCCGGCGTTTGCGCGCAGCACGAGGGCTACGGAGATTCGCTCAAGAAAGCGATTTACGACGATTATGGCACCCACGTCGGATTCAGCGGCCGCGGCGAGATGATCCCGAACAAGGATACATTCATGGAGATCGATCCGAATGTGGTGGACGAGTACGGCATCCCGGTGCCGAAGTTCCACTTCAAGTGGACGGACGCCGAGTACAAGCAAGTAGAGCACATGGAGAAGACGTTCACCGATCTGATCGAGACCATGGGCGGAACCGTGGTGAGACGCAATCGGCCTGTGGAGGACAAAATCTCGGTGGGCGGAGATATTATTCACGAAGTGGGCGCGATCCGTATGGGCGACGATCCCAAGGCCGCGCCGCTGAACAAGTACTGCCAGGCGAACGACGTGAAGAACCTGTTCGTCGCCGATGCGGCGCCGTTCGTTTCCAATCCGGATAAGAATCCGACGCTGACGATCGTCGCGCTGGCGTGGCGGACCGCGGAGCATCTGGCGGAAGAGATGCGAAAGGG
>CAVVNE010000080.1:0-5012 GCA_963749245.1 Bryobacterales bacterium | reverse complement strand
GTCAAAATTGTTTTACTGAAGGGGAACCGAAAAGAACATCTTGCGGAGTGTGACGAGTCCGGCACGCCTCTAACCACGACCCTTTGCAAGAAGCAATATCCAGCCGCCTCTCGCACCGGCAACAAACCGTACGTTGCTCCTACCTCGAAGACATGCGAACTATGCGTCCATTACCATGGGATGCGAAAGTTTGGTTCGTTGCGATCCAGCATGTCGGACCCTGATGACCTTAAAATTCATTTCCGCGTGGGCATCTCCTGGAAACCAGTTTGCGGCCAGGATTGTGCCGGAGATTCCACTGATAACATTGGCCGTGTGACCTGTCAAAAGTGCCTCAATTGGGCCTCTAAGCAGGGCGACAATTGAAAGTAGCCCACTACCCCACTTTTTAGCGGTTGGTGTTTGGACGAAACTAGACAACATGGCTATTGGTTTTTCACGCCGACAGTTTCTGATCGCTGCTCCCACCTGCTCTGCCCTGGCAACGGCGCCGTCCGCTCCTTCGCCTTATGGCGCGCTCCCTTCAAAGAGACAGCTTCAATGGCATGAGCTGGAGTTGTACGCGTTCCTGCACTTCACCGTGAACACCTTCACGGACAAGGAATGGGGCTACGGCGACGAAGATCCTTCGGTCTTCGATCCGAAACAATTCGACGCGGACGCGATCGTGTCCGCCCTAAAAGCCGGCGGCATGCGCCAGGTGATTCTCACCTGCAAGCATCACGATGGATTCTGCCTGTGGCCGACGAAGACCACCGAACATCGCGTCCAGAACCGCGACATCGTGAAGGACCTGAGCGAGGCCTCCCGCCGCCAGGGCCTGAAATTTGGTGTGTATCTCTCACCCTGGGATCGCAACAACGCGCTCTACGGCAAGCCCGCCTACATTGGCGTCTATCGTGCGCAATTGCGCGAATTGTTGACCGAATATGGCCCGATTCACGAGGTCTGGCACGATGGCGCCAACGGAGGCGACGGTTATTACGGCGGCGCGCGAGAGAAACGTACCATCGACAAGCGTACTTATTACGATTGGCCGCGCACCTGGGAACTGGTCCGGTCCCTTCAGCCCGACGCGGTGATCTTCAGCGATGTCGGCCCGGACCTGCGCTGGGTGGGCAACGAAAAAGGCTACGCCAACGAAACCTGCTGGGAGACGTACGATCCCGTGGGCCCCGACGGAGGCGCGCCCGCGCCCGGCTTCACGCGCGATAAAGATGGGCAGACGGGCACGCGCAACGGGTCGCATTGGATGCCCCCGGAGTGCGACGTTTCCATCCGGCCCGGCTGGTTCTGGCATGAGAGTGAAAATGCCAAAGTGAAGACGCCGCGGCAGTTGATGGACCTCTACTATCGCTCCGCCGGCCGCGGCGGAAGCTTGCTGCTGAACGTTCCTCCGGACCGCCGCGGTCTGCTGTATGAGACCGATGTCGCCTCGCTCCGCGATTTCGGCGCGATGGTGCGCCAGACGTTCCAGGAAAATCTTGCGGCTAAGGCCAAAATCAAAGCGTCAAACGCCCGCAAGGGGTTCGATCCCAAAAATCTGCTTGACGGCGACCGGTACACCTACTGGGCCACCGACGACCCGGTGACCAGGGCCGCACTGGAGTTCACGTTGCCCGCGCCAACAAGATTCAACGTGGTGAGGTTGCGCGAACAAATCGAACTTGGCCAACGCATAGAAGAATTCGAAATCGACCGGCTGGTCGACGGCAAGTGGGACACTTTCGCGCAGGCCACCAGCATCGGAGCGTGCCGCCTGATCCGCACCGGGGAGGACATTACGACCACCCGCGTGCGCCTGCGGATCACGCAATCGTCGGCGTGCCCGGCACTTTCCGATTTCGGCCTGTTCCTCGAGGCAAAGTGAAAACCAACGCCGTGCGCCTGTTGGACGCGGCGAAAATCTCCTACGAGCTGCGCGAATACGAGGTCGACCCCGACGATCTCTCCGCCGAAACAGTGGCCGCCAAGGTGAATCTTCCCCTCGAACAGGTCTTCAAAACCCTGGTCATGCGCGGCGACCGCAACGGCGTCTGCCTCGCCGTGGTTCCCGGCAACACCAGCGTCGACGAGAAGGCGATGGCGCGCCTCACTGGCGACCGCCGCGTCGAAATGGCGCCTCTCAAAGAAGTGCAGGCGCTTACCGGCTATATTCGCGGCGGCGTCACGGCGCTGGCCGGCAAACGCGATTATCCGGTGTACGTCGACGAGACAGTCGAGTTGTTCGATGTGATCTCCGTCTCCGCCGGCACGCGCGGCTTGCAGATTCTCCTGGCGCCGGCCGACTATCTGCGCGTCACGAAAGCCACCGTCGGCGCAATCGGGCGCTGACCGCTCCTGGTGGTCGCGGCTCCATTAGCGCGGGATCGCAAACGCACGGCAGGCTACTAATTTAACCATCGGCAACGTAACGCGACTCACCCTGTACAATAGACCCTAAGGATTTTTCCAAATGCTACGAACTCTCTTCTTGTCGGTAGTGTCTCTCAGTGTCCTCTATGGCCAGGGCCGCGGAGGCGGCGGAGCGGGGCAGGCGGGCGGCCGCATTCCTCCCATTGAGGAACGCGTCAACGGCATGCGCAAACTGGACGGGTTCTTCCCGATTTATTGGGACGAGCGCACCGGCAATCTTTTCCTCGAAATCCCCCGCTTCAACCAGGATTTCCTCCTGGCGATCGGCCTTGCCGCCGGCCTCGGCTCCAACGACATCGGCCTCGACCGCGGACGCGAGGGCGGAGGCCGGCTGGTCTCCTTCCATCGCGTCGGGCCGAAGGTATTTTTGATGCAGCCGCAGGAATCGTTCCGGTCGTCGAGCGCCAATCCCGCGGAACGCCGCTCCGTCGAAGACTCGTTCGCCAAATCGATTCTTTACGGTTTCACCGTGGCCGCCGAAAGCAACGGACGCGTGCTGGTCGACGCCACCGATTTCTTCGTGCGCGACGGCGATGGCGCGGGCAGTTCGCTGCGTCCCGGTGCTTACCGTGTGGACCGCACGCGCAGCGCCGTCTACATGGACCGCACGAAAGCATTTCCGAAAAACACGGAAGTGGAGGTCACGCTGACTTTCGCCAATGAAGCCGCCGGTGGCGGCCGAGGCGGCGGAGGCGGTCCTGCGGGTGGTCCTCCCGCCATCGGAGCAGTAGGTGGAGCGGGAGGCGGCGGAGGTCGTGGCGGCGGACTGTTTTCAGGATCGGTCGCCAGCGTTACGCCCTCAGCCGAAGCCGTTACCTTGCGCGAACATTATTCTCTCGTCGAACTTCCCGACAATAACTACACTCCGCGTGAGGACGACCCCCGCGCCGGCTACGGCGGCCTGACCTACGTCGATTACAGCGTGCCCATCGGCGAGCCGATGCAGAAGCGTTACGTCCGCCGCCACCGCCTGGTGAAACGAGATCCGGACGCCGAGATGAGCGAGCCGGTGAAGCCCATCGAATACTGGGTGGACTCCGGCGCGCCGGACGACATCAAGAAGGCGCTCGTCGAAGGCGCAAGCTGGTGGAACCAGGCCTTCGAAGCAGCTGGTTTTCGCAACGGCTTCAAGGTCGCCGTGCTGCCCGATGGCGCGGATCCCATGGACATCCGCTACAACATGATCAACTGGGTGCATCGCTCGACGCGCGGCTGGAGTAGCGGAGGCTCGGTGGCCGATCCCCGCACCGGCGAAATCATCAAAGGAACGGTCACGCTCGGGTCGCTCCGCGTCCGCCAGGATTACATGATCTTTGAAGGGCTCCTTTCGCCCTATATTTTGGGCAATGAGCGCCCGGAGGTCCTGTATCAAACCGCGCTCGCGCGCGTCCGCCAGCTTTCCGCGCATGAGGTCGGCCACACGCTGGGCCTCGGCCACAATTATTACGACAGCAGCAAGGGATGGATCTCCGTGATGGACTATCCGCATCCTCTCGAAAAGCTGAACGCCGACGGCACCATCGATTTATCCCAGGCCTACCAGGCCCGCATCGGCGATTGGGACAAAGTGACCATTAATTACGGCTACCGTCAGCTTCCAAAGGGCGACGAACACGCGCCGTTAACGAAAATTCTCGACGATGCCTGGGCGCAGGATCTGCGTTACATGACCAATCAGGACCTCGAAGCGCATCCGAAGGTTGACCAGTGGTCCAACGGAGTCGACCAGGCCGACGAGCTGAACCGCATCATGAAAATTCGCCGCGCCGCTCTCACCAAACTGGGTGAACACACCATCCGGAACGGCGCCCCCACGGCCACGGTCGAAGAGCCTTTCGTGCCGATCTACATGTATCACCGGTATTCGGTGGAATCGGCCGCGTCCATGGTCGCCGGCATCGATTATATTTATTCCCTGCGCGGCGACAAGCGTACCCCGATGAAGTGGGAGCCGGCGGCGGAGCAGCGCAAGGCGCTCGACGCTCTGGCCAACACGCTGAAACCGTCCGAGCTGACGGTGCCGAAACAAGTGCTCGACCTGATCACGCCGCGTCCGCCGGGATTCGGCCGGCACCGCGAGCTGTTCCCGCGCACCACGGGTGACGGATTCGATCCGCTCAGCCCTGCCACGGTCGCCTCCGACACCACCATCGGCTTCGTGCTGGAGTTCCCGCGCGCGGCGCGCATGGTTGCGCAGCACGCCGTCGATCCCTCACTGCCCGGACTCGAAGAAGTGCTCGACCGCCTGACGAAAGCCGTCTTCGACGCGCCGGCCGCAACGCCTTATGAAGCGGAGGTCCGCCGCGCCGAAGAACGCGTGCTGGTCGACCGGATCATGTGGCTCGCCACCGCCGCTCCCAACGGCCAAGTCCGCGCCATCGCTTCATTGAAGTTGTCGAAGCTGTCCGCCCGCTTGAAGGGCGCGTCGTCGCCCAGCGAATCCGAGGTCGCGCAGAATACGCTGCTCGCCACGGATATAAAACGCTTCTTAGAGCGTCCCGCGGAAACCACGAAGATGGTCCCGACCGAGGTCGCCCCTCCGGGAGCGCCCATCGGAGGCGATACGGGAATGGACTGGCTCGCCCCAGTGCCCGGGT
>CAVVNE010000079.1:0-38254 GCA_963749245.1 Bryobacterales bacterium | reverse complement strand
TTTGCAGCCCATCCAAGAACATTCCTGGGATGTGACGTGGTCTGTGCCGGACGCGCGGGGAGTGCAGAATACGTTCTTCACGATGCATCCTTATTCGTCGACGCAGGAGTTGCAAACATACTTCGTGTTCAATCCGGACGGCGCGGTCGAAGGCGTCGTGAAGTCGAAGAAGACCTACGATTCGCCGGATAAGCTGCTGGGCGGGTCGCCTTACGAAAAGATCGTGCAGGATCGCGATACGGTGATCGCGCTGTACGACATCGCTCCGGAGTCGCGCTTTCCGCACGTCAATGGATTTTTCTCGAAGGACCTAAAAGAAGTGATGGAGGACGCCTCGGGATGGATTTTCATGCGCGGAGGGGATTCGACGTACATCGCGTGCAGACCGCTACGACCTTATACATGGAAGCCGATTGACGGCGGAGGACGGAGATTGTTCAGTCCTTATTTAAGGAACGGGTTTGTGGTGCAGGTGGCGCCTCGGTCCGAGTATGCGGATCTGGCGGCGTTTCGGAGGGCCGTCGCTGATTTGCCGTTGGAATTTCGGATGGAGCCTGTGCCTTCGGTGCGGTTTCGATCGTTGCGCGGTACGACGATGGAGTTTACGTACGGAAGCACGCCGCGTTTCAATGGTATCCCCGTGGATTACGAACGCTGGCCGTTGTTCGGCGGGCCTTTTGTCGAATCGGCGGTGGATTCGCAGAAGGTGGTTCTGAAGCACGGGTCGCTGCGGCGGACGCTCGATTTCAAGAATCTGACGGTGACGGACTCGCGATAATATAGCTGCATGTCATCCCTGTGTCGATGCTCGATTACTCTGTTCATTTCTTGCGCCGCCAATGCCCAGACGGCGAAGGCTCCTCCTGCCGAGGTCGCGGGCATTCCGGTGAATTACGACGAGGCCAAGGTGGGGACGTACACGCTACCCGATCCTTTGGTGCTGGCGAACGGCAAGCCCGTGCGCGATGCGAAGACGTGGAATGAAAAACGGCGTCCGGAGATCGTGCGGCTGTTTGAAGAGAACCAGTATGGACGCGCGCCGGGGCGTCCCGCGGGGATGAGCTTCGAGGTTTTCGATAAAGGCACGCCGGCGTTCGAAGGCAAGGCGATTCGCAGGCAGGTGACGGTGCATTTTTCGAAAGATCCGGCGGGCGCGAAAATGGATCTGCTGCTCTATGTGCCGGCTCATGCGGCGAAGCCGGTGCCATTTTTGTTGAACGCGAGCTTTTCGGCGAACTCGAACACGGTGGACGATCCGGGAGTGAAGGTCGGCGAGGTGTGGGGGCCGGACAAGAAGAGGATCCCCGCGAATCAGGGGAGAAAGTTTGGACGAATCGACATCGCGCGGTTGATGGACGCCGGCTTCGGCTTCGGCACGATTTATTACGGCGACATCGATCCGGATTTTGCGGGAGGCATCCAATACGGCGTTCGAGCGCAATATCCTGCGCCTGCGCCGGACGAATGGGGCACGATCTCGGCCTGGGCGTGGGGGTTGAGCCGAGCGATGGATTATCTGGAGACGGATAAGGCCGTAGACGCGAAGCGCGTGGCGATTCTGGGCGTGTCGAGGCTTGGAAAAACCGTGATGTGGGCGGGCGCGCGCGACACTCGTTTCGCAATGGTGATTGCGAGCTGCTCGGGCGAGGGCGGCGCGGCCCTCAGTCGGCGCAACTACGGAGAGACGATCGCGCATCTGACTGCGCCGTCGCGCTATCCCTATCAGTTCTGCGCAAACTACGGAAAGTTCGCGCAACACGTGGACAAGTTTCCCGTGGACGCGAATCTTCTCGTCGCGCTCATCGCTCCGCGGCCGCTGCTGTTGCAAACCGGAGATAAAGATTTCTGGTCGGATCCGAAGGGCGAGTTTCTGGCCGCGGTCGCGGCGGAGCCGGTGTATCGATTACTGGGCAAAGAAGGGCTCGACACGAATGAGATGCCGACGGCGGGAGTCGGGATTTTTCACGACATCGGCTACTTCATGCATGCGGGCGGGCACGGGACGATTCCCTTCGGATTGGGATCAATATCTGAAGTTCATGCAGATGCATTTGGGCCGGTGAAGGAGAATCAAAAGTCGAAATACTTGCCGCCGTCGTTGAGTTTGCTTCTGCTACCGTCCTGCGCGAAGGACGATTTTGTGTGACGCGCGGCGATAGCCAAAAGCCAGCAGCGCAAGACCGACCAGTCCCACCGTCGAAGGTTCTGGAGTGGCCACAAAGACGTACGAAGCATTCGAAAAGGTGTAGACGTAGGGACTAACCTCATGCAGAGTGATGGTGGCTATTCCGTAGCCCTGAAAATTAAGATCTGGAGCATGTCCCCCCGTCGCGGTCGCCACTCCGCCAATCCCTCCCGTGCTGCTGAACGGCGCAGTAACCGTGATCGTGGGTGGCGGCGAGGAAGCAAAATAGGGCACAATGAGCACGCCCGAAAAATCGATGCCTCCACCACAAGCTGTGCCCCGATTGCACGAGTAAGGGTACGAAGACTCCGTCCACTGAATAGACGCCGCTCATGCCGCCTGGGGTTGCTTCAGAGCCAATCGAATCGTAGAAGCTGTAGCTCCCCGGCGCGATGCAATTCATCGGTCGGCATGGTCCGATTTCCGAAGTGGTTGCGGCGCTGCCGCTCATACTGAAATCTACACCCGAAACGGAAAACCCTCCGCCTCCTCCGCCGGTCGACGCACCCCCCGCCATGATCAGCGTCCCGGCTTGGACGGAAACCACTGAAAGAGCCGCCATCAAAACGAACACCCATTTACGGTCCTGGGTTGAATGTGTGAGGATCATTGACCACGCTCCTTTTGACGATTCATCACGCAATCCGGCCTCCAGTTCTAACTGGCACCAGGAATGCTCTCCCCCTATCGAAGGAGGCTGCCATGAGGGTTCGCGAATTGATGAAAATGTCCCCTAAATACTGCCACACGAACACCGATCTGGCCGCCGTTGCCGCGATGCTCTGGTCCGGGGGCTGCGGCGCATTGCCGGTAACCGGCGCGGACAACAAAGTGGTTGGCATCATTACGGATCGCGACATCTGCGTCGCGCTCGGTACCAGAAACAAGCGTCCCTCCGAGCTCACCGCCGGGCAAGTGATGTCGTCGAACGTGGCGATGTGCCGGTCCAGTGACGACATTCACGCGGCGCTAAAGGTCATGCGGACAAGGCAGATGCGGCGGATGCCGGTGGTCGGCGAAGAAGGAAAACTGGAGGGCATCTTGTGCCTGAGCGATTTAATCCTCTACGCGCGGCACGACGACGGAAGCAGGCCGGACCTTTCGTATGAAGATGTTATGGGTGTTCTGAAGAGCATCTATTTCCGCGATTCCCTTGTGGATCTGACAGCGTGACGACACCCAAAATTGCGCCGAATAGCGCATTTTTCAGGCGGACAGAATCGGGCGGACGACGTTGCCGTGCACATCGGTCAGCCGGAAATGGCGGCCTTGAAATTTGAAGGTCAACTTCGTGTGGTCGACGCCGAGGCAACGCAGAATGGTCGCGTGCAGATCGTGCACGTCCATCGGGTCCTTGGTGATGTTGTAGCTGAAATCGTCCGTCTCGCCATAGGTGATCCCGGGCCGCACGCCTCCGCCCGCCATCCAGACGCTGAAGCAGCGCGGATGATGATCGCGCCCGTAGTTATTCTCCGTGAGCGTTCCCTGCGAGTAAACGGTGCGGCCGAATTCCCCGCCCCACACGACCAATGTGTCCTTCAGCATCCCGCGCTGTTTCAAATCCTGAATCAACGCTCCCGATGGCTGATCGGTCTGGCGGCACTGTAGCCGGATTTCCCTGGGCAGATTATTGTGCTGATCCCAGCCGCGATGGAACAACTGAATGAATCGCACGCCCCGTTCGGCCAGCCTGCGCGCGAGGATGCAGTTGGCCGCGTACGTTCCCGGAGTGCGCGAATCGGGCCCGTACATTTCGAAGATCGAGTCCGGCTCTTTCGAAAGATCGGTCAGTTCCGGCACCGAGTGCTGCATCCGAAACGCCATCTCATATTGAGAAATGCGCGTCGAAACTTCGGGGTCCTGATACTGCTCGTAGGTCAGCTCGTTCAGCTTCGACAGGTCGTTCAAAAAGCGCTTGCGCGCATCGTCGGAATATCCCGGAGGATTCGACAAATAAAGAACCGGATCATGTCCCGAGCGGAACTTCACGCCCTGAAACTTGGTCGGCAGAAATCCGCTGCCCCATTGGCGGTCGGCCAGGGCCTGCGAATTGCCGAGTCCTTGCGATACCATCACGACGAACGCCGGCAGATCCTGGCTTTCGGAGCCGAGGCCGTAGGAAATCCACGCACCGATACTCGGCCGGCCGGCAATCTGGAATCCAGTTTGAAAAAACGTCACTGCGGGGTCGTGATTGATAGCCTCGGTTTGAAGCGATTTCACGATGCACAACTCGTCGGCGACCTTCCCTGTATACGGCAGTAATTCGCTAAGCCAGGCGCCGCTCTCGCCGTGTTGCTCGAATTTGAACAAAGATGGAGCCGTGGGAAATTTCGCCTGATACGCCGTCATGCCGGTAAGCCTCTGGCCCATGCGGATAGAATCCGGCAACTCCGTGCCGCGGCGCGACTGCAAACCGGGCTTGTAATCGAACAGGTCCAGTTGCGACGGCGCGCCGTGCTGAAACAAATAAATCACGCGCTTCGCGGTGGGCGGAAAGTTCGGCAGTCCTGGCAATCCTGCGGCCGCGTCGGCGTTTCCCGCCAGCAGAGACGACAGCGCAGCCGCGCCCAATCCAGCGCTGCTGCGGCCGAAGAAATGCCGGCGCGTCATCAGCAGTTTGGCTTGTTCGACGGGATCCATCTCTACTCCTTGGTCATCGCTTCATCCAGATTCAAAAGCAGGCTCGCGACCGAAGCGTAGGCGGCCAGCTCGCGGCGATCGAGCTTCGCATCGGGCCGAGATTCGCCCTGTGAGAGATACTCATCCACTTTTTGAGCATCGCTGAAATAATCGCGATGAAAGCGCAGATCTGCGGCCAGCACGTCCTCCTGCGCCTTGGACGGCCAATGTCCGGTGACCAGCCGGAAGCCGAAGCGGAGCCGGTCCTCGTCCTTCGCTCCGCCTTCCTTCATCATGCGCTGGCCGGTCAAGCGGGCCGCTTCCACGTACGTCACGTCGTTCATCAGGTTCAGGGCCTGCAACGGCGTATTCGTCCGCGTCTCGCGAACCACGCAGGCTTCGCGGTTCGCCGAATCGAAGTTGATCATCTCCGGCGGCGCGATGGTGCGCTTCCAGAACGTGTACAGGCTGCGCCGGTAAAGATCGTCGCCGTGACCCTGGACGTAATCCATGTCCTGCATGCTGATTTCTTTCCACAGGCCTTCCGGCTGATACGGCTTCACCGACGGCCCTCCGATTTTTTCCACCAGCAGGCCGGCGATGCTCAACGCCTGATCGCGAATCATCTCGGCCGGCAGACGGAACCTCGGACCTCGCGCCAGCAATCGATTCTCAGGATCGCGTTGCAGCAGATCCGGCGCCGCTTCCGACGATTGGCGATACGTCGCGCTCATCACGATCGTTTTCTGCAAGGCCTTCACATCCCATCCCGTCCGCACGAACTCCGTCGTCAGCCAGTCCAGCAATTCGGGATTCGACGGCCACTCGCCCTGCGACCCGAAATCTTCCACCGTTTTCACGATGCCTGTGCCGAAATACATCTGCCAGAATCGATTCACCGTCACGCGCGCCAGCAAAGGATTTTTTGGGTCGATCACCCATTCGGCGAACCCAAGCCGGTTATTCGGAGCATTCGCGGGCAGCGCTGGCAGCACGGCGGGCACCCCCGGCGTCACCTTTTCGCCCGGATGATCGTAGGCGCCGCGCACCAGCAGGAACGTGCTCTTGGGAGGACTCGCCTCCGCCATCACCATCACCGTGGGAAAGCTGGCCACCAGCTTCGCGCGCTCGTCGAGCAGCGCGTCCAGATGTTCCGACAACTTGCGAATTTCCGCGGGCGCGGCCTCCGCCAGATACGCCGACCGCACTTCGAACTTCTCCGCAGCCGACCGCTCGGAGTCGGGCTTGCGCGCGATCTCATTCACCGATTCGCCCAACGCGAGGACCGCCAGGTCGCGATCGTCCAGCACCCGGCTGTACACGCGAACTTCGTCGATCTGGCCGCGGAAGCGCCTCTCCGGGCCCCATCCGGTTCCGATGCGGAAGGGTTCGTTGAACGCCTTGCCCGCATTGCGGAAGGGCCGGTACAGCGTGTCGAGCAACACTCTGGTTTTCTCCCGATGCCCGTCGACGTACACATGGACTCCTTCGGCCATGCGCGAACCGGAGTACGTCACCGCGATGTGATGCCACGTCTTCGGCTCCAGCACCCGTTCGGTTTCCACGCGAATGGCGTCGTCGGCCCAGGTGCTGGTGAAGTTCACGTGGACTTTGCCTTGGTCCATGTGGACGCCGAATCCCTTGCCTTTCGGATTGTCCGCCATGCGGGACATCACGCTGCCGTCGGGAATCTCATCGGAATAAATCCAGGCCGAAAGCGTAAAGGGATCCTCGATATCGAACCTGGCCACCGCGCCGCGATTGACGTACAGTTTCCCGTCAAACACGCTGGCCAGGCTGTTGCGCCCGTAGGAAACCGCGGCATCCAGATCGCGCGAGGGCGCCCAGGAGAGCGGCGCGGTCAAATCCTTCTCCCACCGCTGCTCATCGCGCGCGATCGACGCCTCCTGTTTGCGAAGCGAATCTTCGCTGGCGCGGATCTTCTGGTCCAGGGCGGCCAATTCCACCTGTTGAGGCTTCGTCGGCGCGGGAATGAGAGGCTCCGAATTGCCGTACTTCATCGCGCGTCCCTGTTCCGGAACGTTGTTGAAGTACGCGAACATCTGGTAAAACTCTTTCTGCGTGAACGGGTCGTATTTATGGTTATGGCACCGCGCGCAGCCCATGGTCACGCCCAGGAAAACAGCCGAGGTGGTTTCCACGCGATCCACGACGTACTCCACCGCGTACTCTTCCGGAATGATGCCGTCCTCGGTATTCGCCCGGTGGTTGCGATTGAATCCAGTCGCCATTTTTTGTTCGAGCGTCGCGTCAGGTAGCATGTCGCCGGCAATCTGGTCGCGCGCGAACTGATCGAACGGCAGGTTGCGGTTGAACGCGTCGATCACCCAGTCTCGCCATCGCCACATCACCCGCTCGCCGTCGAACTGATAGCCGTTGGTGTCCGCGTAGCGCGCCGCGTCGAGCCAGCGGAAGGCCATTCTCTCCCCGTAGCGAGGCGAGGCGAGCAGCCGGTCGACCACCTTCTCATACGCGTTCGGGGAACGATCCTTGAGAAACGCATCAATCTCGCGGGGCGTGGGAGGCAATCCTGTCAGATCCAGCGAAACGCGCCGGATCAGCGTCTCGCGCTTGGCCTCGGGCGACGGCGTCAGCCCTGCTTTTTCCAGCTTCTGGCGGACGAAGTAGTCAATCGCGTTTTGCCCCGGCGGTACCTCGGGCCGCACGGGCGGGATAAAGGACCAGTGCTTCTGCCACTTCGCGCCCTCAGCCACCCACTCGCGCAAGGTCGCGATTTCAGACGGGCTCAGCGTCAATCCGGAGGCGACGGGAGGCATCCGCATCGCGGGCTTGGAGGCGGACGTACGCTGGACCAACGGGCTGGAATCCGGATTGCCTTCGACGATGGCGTGGTGGCCGCCGCCCAGATCGGCTTTGGCGGCCGGCTCGCTGTCAAGCCGGAAAGGAACGTGTTTCGCCGCCGCGTCCGGGCCGTGGCAGACGTAGCACTTGTCGGAAAATATCGGCCTGACGTCGCGATTGAACTCAACGGAACCCGCGTACAGCGGCGTCAGCGCGAGTAGCGCGAGTCCGAATCTCATACCCTCATCGTAACTGAAACTGAACGACCGGCACGCCCGATACGCTCGAGCCTAGTCGAAGAACGCGACCGTCGATGAACTCGCCGGGACGGTTCGCAAGGCCGATCAGTCGGGTATTCCCTGCCTGTCCTGGCTGGTGGATCGCGCGGAACTCGATGCGAGGGGCAAAGTTGCCGAGACCCTTGGTAAACTAGCGAAAGAGGGGAAGCCAGATTGGAAATCCCGAATGAAAGGGGCACCCTTTCAAATACGATGGATTACTTCGAGGCAATATTGGAGCCGTATTCCCGTCACCAGGATTTATATCAATCCTATTATCGGAGGAGCATTTCGGCATACTGCAGGCAGGAGAGCATTCCTTATCGGGAAAGCGGATCGAACTTTGCCGGCGTCCTGCGATTCCTCGGACGTGTGCGCGGGTCGGAGCGCTTCGACAGTATTTTTCCGGCTCGAATTAAAACCGCGGTGCTCGACGGGGTTGCCGGCTTGATGGGAGCACGTGGCATAACCCAGCATCGAGTGGGCAGGTATATCTACCACGGTTCTGGTCCCGAGCTCAGAATATGCGTCGACGCTGAGGACTCCGGTGCCATTCTGCCGGAGCTGTTGGAGTGGAGCGACTTGTATTTCAAGACGAATTACTGGCCCAACCGCGAGTACCACCCGAAGGTAGTTCCCCTGGCAAATGTAAATCCGCTGGTGTTTGACGGACAGGAAGCACTTCGAGGCTACCGAAACTGCGACGCCGAGTGGGACCTCTTCGGTTTTTTTCGGGTGTGGGGAAGGATCGATCATAATCTCGCTCTTTTCGAAGCCCTGGCCGGGCTACCATGCCGCAAGAAACTGATCGCCTATATAATTTCGTCTGATTATGGGCCCGAGGTTGCGCGACTGGAGAAGGCTGGTGTCGCCTGGACAACTCGCCCGATGCCGCTGAAGGAACTTTGGAGCCTGGCCGCGCGCTCCAGGTTGAATATTGTGCGCCATGGCGTTGACGATTGCATCCCATGGCGGATGACCGACATCATGGCGATGGGACACTGCCCGGTGCTGGATTACAGGGCGAGAACGCAATGGCACATACCGTTACGGGAGAACGTGCATTACCTGTCCCTGGATGTGCCACCCGAAGATACCATAGCGTCGGCGGAGTTCACCAGCCGGGTGACAGAACGGATTGAGAGCTGGTTATCCGCAAAGGCCTTGATCTCGTCCGTGGCGGAAAACTCCGCCGCTTATTTTGACGAGAACCTGGCGCCGGCGCGGTTGGGCCGGCACCTAGTGGAGCAGTCGAAAAAGCGGCTGCTCCGAGCACGCCGGCCAGTACCGTACAGTGAGGCGCGGGTGATCGATTAGAGTTCCTCGCTAGGGGAGTTGACGGCGGGCAGTTCCGACTTGAAATCACTATGCCACCACCTTCATTCACATCCGCGGCGACAAACGGAGACGCAGCGCCTTCGCGATACGATGACATCTGCAACCCCTTAATCCAGGGGTTTATCCCCGCCGGATCCACGGTGTTGGACCTGGGCTGCGCTACCGGCAGGCGCGCCGCCTGGTTGCGAGAGCAGCGCCAGTGCTGGGTGGCTGGGGTTGAAGTCGACAAAGCCATGGCCGCTTTGGCGCGGGACCGCTGCGACAGCCTGCACGAGGCGAATCTGGACGACCTGCCTGTGCTGCCCTATCCGCCTTCCCATTTTGACGTGCTGGTTTTCGGCGATGTGCTGGAGCACTTGAAGAATCCGGAGCGGGCGCTCGCTCATTTGCTGCTCTATCTGGCGCCTAACGGCATCGCGCTGATTTCGATTCCGAACTTCGTACACGTCACTGTCAGGCTGAAAGTGCTCCTCGGGCTTTTTCATTACGCAGACTGGGGGATTCT
Source organism: Bryobacterales bacterium (assembly GCA_963749245.1). Classification (GTDB taxonomy): domain Bacteria; phylum Acidobacteriota; class Terriglobia; order Bryobacterales; family Bryobacteraceae; genus Palsa-187. The sequence goes on along the minus strand of CAVVNE010000079.1, from coordinate 28,503 downwards.
GGACCGGACCCACCTTCACTTTTACACACGGCGGACAGCCCGCGAGATGGTAGAGCACTGCGGACTCACCGTTCGGGCGTGGGACTTCAGACCGCCTATGTGGCAGATTCTTCCGCCGCCGTTGCTTCGGAGCGTTACCAAAGTGTGGCCCTCGCTATTTGCCATCCAGTTCGTCATGGTCTGCGCCCGGACAGGCGAATCGCGCACCTGATCAATGAGCGGGCGGATTCATAACCTCCCCGTAAACCTGAAAATTATACTGCTGCACCGCTACTCCTTCTTCGTACTTGACGCGCAGCTTGTCTTGAGTTTGCGGGGCCCATCACCCCGGTGGCGCGGTGGAATCCCGGATATTCAGCTCGCTTCGAAACATGATCGTGCCCGGCGAGACATAATCTTCCGTCTTGTTGATCTGGTCCAGTAGCATCTCCATCGCCTTGCGCCCCATGGCTCGCGTGGGCTGCCCCATAGTCGTCAGGCGAGGGCTGAAATTCGCGCTCCATTCGAAGTCGTCGAATCCGATCACGCTGATCGCGTCCGGACACGGCACCTTCTGTTCGGCCATGGCGCGCATCAGGCCAAGGGTCATCTTGTTGTTGCACGAAAAAATCGCCGTAGGCGGAGACGGCAGCGCGATCAGCTCCAGCGCCGACCGGTAGCCTCCGTCGATCGAAAAATCTCCATACCGGACGTACTGCGTGCGGACCGGGAGATGCGCCCCTTCCATCGCTTCCCGAAATCCTTCCAGGCGGGCAATGCCGGGAGACACTTTTTGCGATCCCGCGATGATCGCAATGCGCCGATGCCCGAGCCCGATCAAATAACTGGTTGCTTCCGAGGCGGCGGCGCGGTTATCGAGCGCGACAGCCGCACCTTTAAATCCCACCGGCAGGCGATCGAAAAACACGAAAGGTACTTTACGACGTTCCAGCCGCTCCCAGGGTGTGAACGAATCCGCGCACGAAAGCAGAATCCCGTCGACCCGATGCGCCAGCAGGGTGTTCAACTGCCGGTGCTCGATCGCCGCGTCGCCATCCGTATTGGAGAGCATCACCGACATTCCGCACCGCCTGGCTTCCTCCTCGGCGCCCTGCATCAGCTCGGTGAAAAATGGATTCGTGACGTCGGGAATCACCATGCCCACCACGTTGGTGGACCCCATTTTCAAGCTTCGCGCCACGTGGTCGGGATGATAATCCAGCGCGCGCATCGATTCCTCGATGCGGCGCCGCCGCTCGGCGCTAACAGGCTTTTTCCCTGTCAGCACAGCCGAAACGGTGGCGATCGAAACGCCCGCCAGCCGCGCCACATCTCGCATCGTATACGTCATTCAGCTCCGCGAAAAAGACTTGTTTGCCGCTGATAAACACGGATGAGCGCGGATTTCTCGCGATCATATGCGTGGGTTCCATCGGCGTTCATCCGCGTTCATCGGCGGCCAATAATGTTTTGTCTTTGTATCGCATTTGTTTTTCTGAACACATCGCCTAATGAAACAGCCGTCCCCGTAACTTCGACGCGCTGAATCCGCTCCCCCGCACGAACTCCAGCAGCGCGCGTTCTTTCGAAAGAATCTGCTCGACCATCGCCGGCAGCCGGTCGCGTCCCGGCTCCGGAACCGTCAGCAGGCCGTTCTCGTCCCCGTGCAGCAGGTCGCCCGCGCGGATCGTCACCCCGGCGACGTGTACCGGAACGCCCGTTCGCACAATGTGGAAGTTGGCGTGGCTCGCCACCGCGCCGCGCGCGAAACAATGGAAACCGATTTTGCGGACGGCCGACAGATCGCGGATGCCGCAATCGGAGACCAGCCCGATGGCGCCCAGACGAAGGAAAATGCTGGCCATCATTTCACCCGCGTGCGCCGCGCGATCGCGATCGCCGCCCACTTCCTGAAGCGCGACCACCGCGGGCCTGGGCGAGCGCTCCACCGCCTCGAACAGTTCGACAAATCCCGCCTCCGTTTCCGGAGAGCCCTCGGTCACCGTTTCCACCTGCGCCGTGACCGCATAGCCGCACATCGGTCCGAACTCAGGAAACAGGCACTTCAGATCGAGCGACGCGAAGCCCTCCGCGTCGGGCCGCACCTTTAACAACTCAATGGCGTTGGAGACCGTGGCCGTGTCCACGGTCTTCAGAAACGCGATCAACTCCTGTGCAGTGTCCACCATCGCTAGAAATGCAAGCGTAGCGCGAATTGCACCTGCCGCGCATTGGTGATCACCGTCGTGATCGTGCCCGCGGCCGAAGACCCGATGCTCCCATTCGGCAACCCGAAATTCGGGTGATTCAGAGCATTAAAGAACTCCGCGCGAAACTGGAGCCCGACACGCTCCGTGATCCGGAAGTCTTTATCCGTTCCCAGGTCCCAGGTTTCCATGCCCGGGCCGATCAGCACGTTGCGGCCCGTGTTGCCAAAGGTGTAAATCGGCGGCGCAACGAAGCAGGAGAGCTGGTACCACTGCTTGATCGACTGCTGGCCGCTCGGCAGATTGCCGTCGCATACCCGGTTCGGACGCTGGGATGTTCCCGTGTTGTCCGTCGACGTCGCCATGGAGATCGAGAAAGGCATTCCGCCTTGCAGCGTCAGGATGCTCGAAATCTGCCATCCGCCCGCCACGGCGTCCAGGATGCGGTTGGCGTTGGACATGAACTGCCGCCCGTGGCCGAACGGCACTTGGTACACCGTGCTCAGCGTGAAGCGCTGCCGGATGTCGTAGTTCGACAGCCCGTAATCGGCCGCGAGGTTCTGAGGGTTCTGAATGTTGATCCGCGATTCTCCCGTCGACGAGTTGCCGCCCGCGCCCTCATCGAGGCTCTTGCCCCACGTATAAGCCCCCAGGAAGGAGAGGCCGTAGCTCATCCGCTTTTCGAGCGACAGTTGCAGCGCGTTGTATTCCGACGGACCGCGAGGCTCCCACGAGGACACCTGCCCGAATCCGGGATAGGGCCGCCGCGCCGGCACCGCGCCCGCGCCCGGAACCGCGACGTTTTCATCGAGGTTGATGTTCAGGTGATCGCCCTTCGCCCCGACATAAGCCCCGCGCGCGACTATCGATTTCGTAATCTGCCGCTCCACGGTGAAGTTGTACTGCGAGACGTTCGGCGTCAGGTTCGGCGTCGGCTGATAAACCGCGGTGGGCAGATTGTTTGACGAAAACACCGCGGGAATGCCCGTCGATGTGCTGAGGCACGGCACCGTGGAACTGCACGTCACCGCGAATGTCGGCGCAAACGGGTAATTGATGAATAAACGAGTGGAGCCGCCGATCCCCTGTTCATTAAAATAGAACAGCCCATAGGCGGCGCGGACCACGGTCTTCTCGGTCAGGTGATAGGCGATGCCCAAACGCGGGCTGAAGTCGTGCTTCTGCGTCCCGAGAATCGTGCTCGACGCGCCGTTCTGCCCCGCCAGCGCGAACGTGCCACTGTTCAGCAGGAAATCCGAAAGCCTGTTGTACCGTTCGGAGACCGGCGTGAACAGATCCCAGCGCAGGCCCAGGTTGACGGTTAGTTTCGACGAGATGCGCCACTGGTCCTGCACAAATGCCCCATATTCGGTGTAGCTGTTGTAGGGAACGCCGCTGCCCAGCAGGGATTTGCTGGAACTCGCCGGAAGGCCCAGCATGAAATCCGCATAGCCGGCTCCCGTGCCCGAAGAGCTCGCCGGATTGTTGGTATACGTGCCGGTGAAGGAGAGCGACCCCGACGGCGCCCCCAGTTGGAAGAATCCGAAGCCGTTGTGGTCCACGCTGAAGCCGAACCGCAGCGAATGCGCGCCGCGCACATAGGACACCGTATCGGTGGCCTGCCAGGTGTTCTGCGGAACTACTTCCGGCTGGTTGGACGCGCTGTATCCCGATCCGCCGCTGATGCTGATCGATGCCATCGCTCCCGAATCCGGCCCTGTGTTCGCTCCGATCAGCCCCAGTTTGGAGGCGAGATTGTAGCTCTCATCGAGCGGCGCGACGCTGAGCGCGAAGCGCGTGTAGCCGAGTGCGATCTGATTGCTGATATTCGGCGAAAACTGGTGAATTTCCTGCACGGTCGCCTGGTCGCTGGGCGCCTCATTCGTCCGCAGCGAGCCCGCTGTGGCGCTGCCCTGCGCGAACGCCAGCGGATTGATCTGTCCGTTGATCAGGACCGGCGTATTGGGAAAGGTAATGCTCGCGGATCCGTGCGTGGCGCGGGCGAACATCGTGTCGCTGTCGGAAATAACGTAATCCCCGCGAAGGTCGTATTGATCCTCATTCTGCGCGGCCAGATTGTTTACCCGGAAATTATTGGTATTGCCGGCCAAATTCGGCAGCGGCAGGATCTGGAGCAGGTTCTGCGCCACCGGATCCAGTTGCGACAGCGGAATCGTGTTGCCCGCAAAAGGCGTGCGCGTGTTCGTCGTGGAGTTATAGGTGTTGGGATTGTAGATCACCGCCGGGTAGCCGTTGAAATTTCCCACGCGCAGCGCCGCCGTGGGCTCGGTCAGAATCGACGTGCTGGATTCATGAATGCGCAGCCCCTGATAATCGCCGAAGAAAAACAACTTATTCTTCTTGATCGGCCCGCCCACCGCAAACCCGAACTGGTTTTGCTGAAATGGCGGCTCGGAGGCATCGAAAAATTGCCGCGAATTCAGGTCCTTGTTGCGCAGAAACTCAAACGCCGATCCGTGAAATTCGTTGCCGCCCGAGCGGGTGATAACGTTCACCACCGCGCCGCCGCTGGCGAACTCGGCGTCGTAGTTTCCGATCTGCACCTTGAATTCCTCGATACTTTCCAGGTTGGGGAACACTTTGACCGTTCCCACCGACTGGTCGCGATCGTCCAGTCCGTCGATCATGAACAGGTTGAAGCTGCCCCGCGAGCCGTTGGCCACAATCTCCGCTCCCGCCCGCTGCGTCTCATTCCCATTGCCCTGCGTGCGGATGCCGCCGATCGGCCCCGGCGCCGTTCCCGGAACCAGCAGCCCCAGTTGCGAAAAATTTCGGCCGTTGAGCGGAAGCTGCTCAGTCGAATCCCGGTTGATCACGTTACCCAGCTCTGTTGTCTCCGTGTTCAGCAGCGGCGCGCCCCCTTCCACCGTCACCTGCTGCTCCACGCCTCCCACCGCCAGCTTGAAATCCTCCTGCCCCACCTGCTGGATTTGCAGCGTGATGTTCTTTCGCGTCACCGGCGCAAACCCGGTAGCCGTGACTTCGATCGTATAGGTCCCGGCCTTGAGCAGCGGAACCGTATAATTTCCGTCCCCCGACGTCTGCCGCGTCATGACGATACCCGTGTCCTGCGCCGTGATCTTCACCGTGGCGCCGACAATCGCCGCCCCGGATTGATCCGTCACCTGCCCGGTAAAAGTAGCCGTCGCGTTCACCTGCCCGGCCACCCGCGGCACGAAGGTAGACACAAGCGCGAGAGCAAGAGCGGCGCACAAGGCCGCGCGCGAGATCCTCATAACATGGCTCCTTTAGATCAAGCTGCGAAACGTTTCGAAATAGTGGCGGTTGCCGCCACAAAACCCCAGCATCTTACCAGCTAGCATTAGATAACATGATTTTCATTCCGGTGTCAACCCTCTTGCGAAACGGTTCGCAGGCTCAAGGCTCCCAGATCGTCGCCTCGATAAACCGCTCCGCCGACGGTTGATCGTTGAAGTAATACACCGTGACCACTTTTCCATCCGGCCTCTCGACCGACCGCACATAGCCCAGATCCCACCACGCGCCATCCGGCCGCAACACGATTTCCTTACCCCACGTCTTCCCATCGTCTTTACTGAGACGCGCCCGGATGCCGAACGGTTCGCTCCGGTATCCATACGTCAGACACACCCGCCCGTCCCGCAGCAGGACCATCGACGGCGGATTCCCTCCGTGCGCGCCGGTCGACGCCACGGGCCTCGCCTCCATCGTCCACGTCGCGCCACGGTCCTTGCTCCGGTACAGGTCGATCCAGTTCGTCTCGTTCGGCCCATGCGTCCTCGCCGCCGTCAGCAGATCGCCGTTGGCCAGCTTCACGGTCGACGGCATGATGCGAAACCCCGCCGGTTCATCTCCAATCCACGAGACCCTCTTCCAGCTCAACCCTCCATCCGTCGTCCGCGCGCAAAACAGGCGCCCTTCTTTGCCATTGCTCTTCGACGCCGTCAGCAGCACCAGCGCCTGCCTCTTGCCCTCAATCACGTAATCCGTCCGCGCCGCGACCCCCAACAATCCGAACGTCGGAAAATTGTACGCGCCGTGCCACGACTTCCCCCGGTCGGTCGAATAAAACAACAGCGACGCGCCCTTATCCTTATCGATAAACCGGATGGTCATCGCGAAATTCGGATTCCCGAAATCCATCGGCTCTTTCAAATCCGTCGCGGCGTTTCCTCCCTGCTCCGGCGGCAGCAGCGACTTGGGCGCTTCAATCGACCATGTCTCCCCGCCATCCAGGCTCCTCGCCAACCTCGGTTCTTCGGGCTTCGTATTGTCGTATTGATGCCGATCGAGCGGCATGTGCTTGAAGTACGCGGCGCTGAACCCCACCACAATCTCGTTGCCCCACGACCAGATGCCGTGATTCGCCGGCCATCCTCCAAAACGCCCCGCTTCCTTATAAACCAGCACGTTTTTCTGATCCGCCGCATTCCCCGCGACCGCCAGCATCGCCAGGATAACCGCCGGCCTAAGCCAGGGGATCCGCCGTATTGGAACCCTCATGAACCCTCCAGCGATAATCGCATACGCTCGCTGTCTTTCTTCACAAAAAACACCGCCGCCATCAGCAGCAGCGCGAATGCCAGTAAATACACCGTCGACGCCAGCGTGATGCCCGCGCTCAATCCGTTCCCCGTCGCGATCAGTCCGATCACCACCGGTGCCGATCCTCCTCCGCCGAGCCAGCCCACCGAATTCAGAAATCCCGACGCCGTTCCCCTCGCCTCCGGCCGCACCACGTCGAACAGAGACGCGAAGATGTTCGCATCGTACATGCCCTTGCAAAATCCCCACAACGTCAGCGCGATTACCAACGAAGGCACCGATCGCGTCATCCCGCACCACGCCACGAACGGCGCTCCACACAAAACTCCTCCCGCTTGTACCAATATGCGTCCACGCGGTGTTTTCGATCGCAAAATATCCGCCAGCCAACCGCCCGTAATCGACCCCGCTACGCTCGCCAGTTGCACGAAAATCGTCGCCGTCAATCCCGCCACCGCCAGTCCCATGTGAAACCGGTCGTAAAGAAACTTCGGCATCCACGTCAGCAGCACCACGGCCACGAAATTCGAGCAGATGAACGCGCCCATCAGGCACAACATGGTCGGCGTGCGCCCCAGCAGTTTGAAAAACTGGCCGAGACTCAGAGACGCGGTCGCCGCTTCCGCCTCCGTTAAATCCGCCTGCCCCCGCTTCGGCTCGCGTAAAAACCGGCTCAGCACCAGCCCCAGCAAAACCCCCAGCCCGCCGAACACGATGAACGACCATCGCCATCCGTAATGCTGCCCGATCAGTCCCGCGAAGAATCCGCCCGCGATCGTCCCCCCGTAGACGCTGGTTTGATGAATACCCAGCGCCCGCGAGCGTGTTTTCTTGCCGTGATAATCGCTCACCAGCGAGACGGCCGCCGGATAGTAAATCGTTTCGCCCAATCCTTCGGCCGCCCTCAGCGCGAACAGTGCGTTGAACCCTCGCGTCAAGGCCGTCGACATGCAGATGATGCTCCAGGTATATAGCCCGCCCAGAATCGCCTTCTTGCGCGAGATTCGGTCCACCACGAATCCCGCGAAAAATCCGCTCAACCCGTATACCCACGCGAACGCACTCCCCAAAAGACCGAGTTGCACCAGGCTCAGCCCCAGCTCTTTTTCGAGCAGCGGGAAAACCGAAAAAATCGCCTGCCGGTCCGCGTAATTGAAAAAGGAGATGCACCATAGCATCGCCACCACGTACCAGCGATACGGCATCAGTACAGCGCCTTCACCGGCACTGCTTTCAGCCCCAGAGCCTTCGCGCCCAGCCTCATCAACCCCAGTTCCGTCTGCGTTTGGAAAAACTGAAACCCCTGCTCGCGATACTTCTCCACCAACTCCGCCGAACCCGCCGGACGCCCCAGAAACTTCCCGTGCTTCTTTCCCGCCGCGACGATCTTCGCGATGTTTTCGTCGAGCAGCGGCTCATTCTGCCGCCCGCGCAGTCCCAACGAGAACGACAAATCGCTGGTCCCGATGAACATAACGTCGACGCCGGGCGTTGCCGCGATCTCATCGATATTCTCCACAGCCAGCGCTTCTTCGATCACGATCATCGTCATCATGTTCGCATCCGCCGAGTCATAATAGTTGTCCGGCTCCGGCCAGGTAGACATCGCGAGGCCGGCGCCCGAGCCTCGCTTGCCATTTGGAGGATACCGGCACGCTTGCGCCGCCGTCCGCGCTCTCTCCGGCGTCGACGCAAACGGAAAAATCACTCCGGAGACGCCCTGATCCATCACCCGCTTCGCCGTCCACAATTCGATCACCGGCACCCGCGCAAACACCGCCGCCGGCAGCGCGCGAGTCGCCAGCACAATCGCACGCAATGTTTCGAGCGTCACCGGCGAATGCTCCATCTCCACCCACAAAAAATCGAACCCCAATGTAGCCGCCAGTGCCGCCGCTTCAATGCTGGGCGTGGTGATGGTCGCGCCCAGCACAATCCCGCCAGCCTGAAGTTTCGCGCGAACCGGATGCTTCCAATTAACTTCCATATTCAATCCGTATGGTTAAATGCGCGAAAACGTGGGGACAGCCTACTCTGTCCCAAGGCGGCCGCCGTTCTTCGCCAGCCTCTCCCATCTTCGGCGCCGCGTGGACAGAGCGGGCTGTCCCCACGTTTTCGCCCCGTCCACAAATGACCTTCACTTCCCCACCTTTATCAACCACACTTCCGACACCTGCGTCCCCCGACCATTCCCTCCCAACCCCGGCGTCCTCGTCCACTCGAGCGTCACCGTCCCCGTCGCCGTCGCCTGCTGAGGAACTTCGAACTCCACCGGTTCCGCAGTCGTGCCCTTTTCGCGGAACGGATGCACCTCCATCGAATTCGCCGTCAGCCTAACCGCGACCCTCCGCGCATCCCCACCATACGTGACGCGTACCTTATAACGAGCCGACGGGTCCAGGTCCGTATACCGCATCCGCAGCGGCCTATCCTGAATAATCTCTCCATCCGCCGCCGTCGACGTCCGCCAGCCCCTCTGCGGCGAACCGCCAAAGGAAATCAGAGGCGACTTCAGAAAATCCGGATCCTGCGCATACGATTCGCCCATCACCAGGTGAGACCTTTGATTCACAAATCCCAGAGCGTCGTAAAAACCGCCCGGCCCCGGATCGGTCCAGTTCAATATCTCATCGATCTTCGCGATCCTGTCCGTCTCCGCTGTCATCGCCCGGATCTGCTCGAAGCGATTCTCCAGCCACACGCGATTGTTCAGCGCAAAGTCGATGCTGTCCAGACTGGCGCCGCGATCGATCGAAATCGCCTTGTAACGGTCGACGCTCAGTTGCATATGGATGCTCTGGAACAGCGCTTCCGCCAGCTCAAACACCCGGGCCCGATATCCCAGCGCGTCCGCTGTCCGCATGTCGGCGTCCAGAATCGACTGCGCCGCGTCCATCGCCTTCAAGGAGCCGACGGAAGTCAGCGGCCAGTTCCGCTTCGCCTTGGCAAGCGCCGCCATCGCCATCTCTTCCTGCCGATTCTCGGAGAGCAGACGGCTTTGCTCGTACGCGTCGTAATAAGCGCGGTACAGCGCCTCCTGAAATCTCCAGTTCAACCTCTGCTGCGGCGTCGACCGCCTTTCCATATCCTTGAACTGCGCGAGCGTCACCTGCACCTGCCGGTTCGACGCCAGAGGGCCCCGCCAATCCTGCTCCAGCGCAAACAGGCCATTGGCGAAATCGTCCGCCATGTCGTCGCCGATGAAAAACCGGCTGTAATCGGTGAGAATACTCTTGGTCGACTCCTCCGGATTCCACGACAACCCGCTCCAGATAAACTTGTTCACGTCGTCGTTGCAGCCTTCGGAATAACTCACAAACCCGTCGAAAAACTTCTGGTAGCGATGAAAAATCGCGGTCTCATCCACAGGCCGCGGGTTGATCACTTCGCGCGCTTCCGTGGTGGCGTACGCCAGGTCCCAATCGGGCACCGGAAACTCGGAGTGAATGCTGTGCGTGATGTCGGGATAGAAGCGAATCGGAAAACGTTTTGGAGTCAGTGCCCGGAACTCTTCTAAACTGCCGTATACCTGCGGCCCGAACACCAACCCCGAAAGCCACTTCGGATCTTTCGCCATCAGGCCCCAGAACTCATCGCGCCAGTCTTTTGTAAAGCCCTGCGGCGAAAGCCACATCTGCGCCTTCGGATGATACTTGTGCAAGCTAGCCGTCTGCTTTTCCAGCAGCGCGAACATATACTTCGGCTCCGTGTGCCCCGGATCTCCGCCCGGAACGAAAACAGCGTCGATTCTGGGCAGCCTGCGGAACACTTCTTCCCATTCCTTCAGCGCGAACTCCACCGTCGCCGGGTCCGAATAATCCTTGTCCATCGCCGGATACCAGATCGATACATCGAGCCCGTACTCATTGGCGATGCGCGACATCTCCACCATCATCTCGATCTTCGGCAGCGGGAAATGCGGGCTGTCGGCGGCGTCGTCCGATCGCGGAGGAATCAGCTCAATCGTGTTGTTGCCGAAAATCGCCAGTTCCCGGATATACTGCTCCCACATGGCGACGTCCCACGCATCGTAGGCGTTCGTCTTCGGACGATACCCCAGTTGCTGCCCTCGCACCGCGTATTTCGGCGCCGTGGCGATCTTCAAATTTGTGTCCAGCTCCAGTTTCTGCCGTGACATGCGAAACTGGCGCAGTAAGTAGCCTGTTCCGAACAGGATCCCGCGGTCGTCCGCTCCGGAAACGACAATCTCGTTGTTATTTGAAGTGATGGTGAAGCTCTCGGGTTTGCCGGAGCCCAGACGCAGATAAATCGCCGGAGAGCCCGGGCGTCGCCTGAGAGGCGATCTTCAGCCGCGCTTGGGTTCGTTTTGTAATTTCCTCGACCAGCATCTGCGCCGCTTTCCGCTCGGGAGTCGTGGGGGAAGAGGGAAGAACCACCACCGCCTGTTTGAAATCAGCGGCTTGGAGGGCGGAAACGCCCAGAAGAACTGCGAGACACGGTAGTTTCAATTTACGCATCGTCGTTTTATAATTATAAGCACAGATTCAGAATTCGCAAGTACAATAGGAAAACATGCAATTACCGTTACGCGGGATCGTTACCCCTCTGGCCACGCCCTTGGCCTTATCCCATCAAGCGGAGCCGTCGCTCGATGTCTTTGCGTTGGAGCGATTGATTGAGCACGTCCTTTCAGGCGGCGTGAATGGAATTTTTCTGCTCGGCACCACCGGCGAGTTTTCTTCCCTCGGCCGCGAGACGCGGCAGGAGATCATTCGCCGTGCCTGCACGCAAGTCAACGGCCGCGTGCCGGTGCTGGTCGGGATCAGCGACACCGCCATCTCGGAATCGCTGCGCCTGGCCGACACGGCGGTCGAAGCCGGAGCCGACGCGGTAGTGCTGGCCGCTCCCTATTATTTCGAGCATTCGCAGGACGATCTCCTGCGCTATCTCGACCTGATCACAAAACGCCTCTTGCTGCCTCTGTTCCTCTACAATATTCCTCATCTGACAAAAACGTCCTTCGACCCGGAAACCGTTCGCCGCGCCGCCGATCTTCCCGGCGTGGTTGGCATCAAGGACTCGACCGGGGATCTCCAATATCTCGAAAAGACGGTAAGGTTGCTGCGCGACCGCCCCGGCTTCAGCGTCCTCATCGGCCCGGAGGAGATGCTGGTCGAGTGCATGAAGCGAGGCGCGATCGGGGGTGTCTGCGGTGGCTCGAATCTGAACCCTGCGCTGTTTGTCGAACTCTACAAGGCGATCATGCGCGGCGACGCGAAATGCGTGGGAGAATTGCAGGCGAAAGTTGAGGAGTCGAGCCGCGCGCTGTATCGCGTCGGCTTCCCGGGCGGCAGCTATCTGCGGGGCATCAAAGCGGCTCTGGCGCTGGCAGGCCTCTGCAGCCCGGAACCCGCGCCGCCGTTCGCGCCGTTTTCCGATGCCGAGTATGCGCAGGTCGAAAAAGGCTACCGGTCGCTCCCATGAAGGACCAGGCAACGAAGGACCAGTATTTTTCGCGCGCGGTGGAAAAAGCGATGCTGGCGCTCGAATGCATCCGCCGCAGTCCGCAGCCCCTTTCGCTCGCCGAAGTGTCGGCCGTGCTGGGGTTGACCAAAGCGTCGGCGTTCCGGCTGCTGTATACACTCGAAACGCTGCATTACCTATGCAAAACAGACGACGGCCGCTATTTCGCGCAAACCGATCATCATGAACTGGTGCGCCAGGGCCGGGCGCCTCTGGAGCGCCTGTCGATGGAGTACTGCGAGACCGCCAGCATGGCCGCGCTCTTCGAAAACCACATCGAAGTAGTGCTGGTGTTCGAAAGCCCGCAGTTGATGCGCATGGGCAATACTCCGGGCCGCATTCTGCCTCCGAACGCCAGTTCGCTGGGCAAAGCGATCACCGCGTTTCAGCCGCCGGAGATCGCGGAAAAGCTGGTCCGCAGCTATGGGACGCACTATTTCACGCCCAACACGATCACCGACGAAATCGCGCTGCGGGACGAATTCGCCCTGATCCGCGAACGGGGATTCGCGGAAGATCTGGAAGAGAGCACCACCGGCGGAAGATGCTTTGCCGCGCCCATTTTGCGTGAAAACGCTTACGCCGTCGGCGCAGTGAGCCTGTCGATGCCGGTGATCCGTTTCCGCGGCGAAGAGCAGCGGAAAAGCATCGTTCACGCGGTCCGGGAGACCGCGAGAGCAATTGAAAGGCGGCAGATGGTACCGGGATAAACTCCACTTTTTCAACGTCTTTCCGCTCCAACCCAGCGGAATGGCTTCGTTTTACGAAAGGGTGGCGCGAGCTTCAGCTTGCAGCCGGGCCTTTAGGCCCGGTCTTTCTACCGCCGTGAATTCAGGGGTGGCGCACGCACTCGTGCGTGCCGCGTCGAGACTCTTGTCGACGCCCGCCCGGACCGGGATTCACCGCAGTCGAGCAGCCGAGTCCTACGCGCGCTTCCGCCGCAGCCAGACGAGAAACGCGGATCCTGCCGCCAGCATGCCGAAGGTCGACGGCTCTGGAACCGATGCGAGGTTGAAGGTTCCGGTGAACACCTGGCCACCCGTACCGGGAATACGGCAATAACCTCGATGAGTCAAACTTCTTGTGCACGTGACAAGCCACTAGACGACCAAGTCTGTGATTACGTCGCCGCGGACTTCGGTCAGGCGCTCCTTGCGGCCCAGATGCATGTAGCTAAGCGCGTCCTGATTCAGGCCGAGCTGATACAGCATCGTGGTGTGCAAATCGCGAAAATGGACGGGGTTTTCGATCGCTTTCAGGCCGATGGCGTCGGTGGCTCCGTGAACCATTCCGCCCTTGAATCCACCGCCGGCGACCCACATCGAGAACCCAGTGTTGTGGTGGTCGCGCCCTTTGCCCTTTTCCGATTCAGGCGAGCGGCCGAACTCGCCACCCCACAAGACGATGGTGGAATCGAGCAGGCCGCGCCGCTTCAGATCCTTGATCAAGCGGCGACAGGCTTGTCAGTCCAACTCGCCATGCGCAGGTGGTTTCCTCGATATCGGTATGGGCGTCCCACTCGGCTTCCGGACCGCCTCCGCCTGATACCACGCAGACGAAACGAACGCCGTTCTCGACCATGCGACGGGCCATCAGGCAGCGGCGGCCGTAATCGTCGGTTTTCGGATCGCCCACGCCGTACATATCGAGCGTCTCCTTTGGTTCTGTCGCGAGATCGAAGATTTTGGGCGCTTCGGTCTGCATCTTGAAGGCAGTATCGTAAGCCGCCATGCGCGCGGCGAACTCCGGATCTTCGCCGACCATCGTGGCTTTGTTTAGATCCTTCAGCAGCGAGATCTGCGGCGGCGCTCCTCGGGCGTCACACCTTTTGGAAGATCGAGATTCAGGACCGGCTTGTTGCCCGACCGGAACATGGTGGGCTGATAGACCGACGGCAGGAATCCATTGGTGTACATCGGCAGGCCGGCCTCCTGGGCGCCGTGCGAATCCGGCATGACGACGTAGGCCGGCAGATTCTCCGCTTCCGATCCCAGGCCGTACACGATCCAGCTTCCCATCGCGGGAAAACCGGGAATGATCCGGCCGGTCATCATCTGATATTGCGCGGCGGAGTGAACCACCATATCGCCGTGCATGGAGCGAATCACGCACAGCTCGTCGGCAACCTCGGCCTGATGCGGGAAAAGATCGGAGATCTCGATGCCCGATTTGCCGCATTTCTTGAAGGTCCGCTTCGTTCCCAGGAGGCGCGACTGAGAATTTACGTTCTGATACTGGACGTCGCCAAACTCCGCCGGGCGCTTCTGTCCATCCAGTTTGTTCAGCAGGGGCTTCGGGTCGAAAGTTTCGAGGTGCGACGGGCCGCCGGCCATGAACAGAAAAATCATGGCCTTGGCTTTGGCGTGCTCGGGCATCTGGCGACCAAATCTGTGATTACGTCGCCCCGAACTTCGGTCAGGCGTTCCTTGCGGCCCAGATGCATGTAGCTGAGCGCGTCCTGGTCGAGGCCCAGCTGATACAGCATCGTGGTGTGCAGATCGCGGAAATGGACGGGGTTCTCGATCGCTTTCAGGCCGATGGCGTCGGTGGCTCCGTAAACCGTGCCGCCCTTGAATCCGCCGCCGGCGACCCACATGGAGAAGCCGGTGTTGTGGTGGTCGCGGCCCTTGCTCTTCTCGGATTCGGGCGAGCGGCCGAACTCGCCGCCCCACAGGACGATGGTGGAATCGAGCAAGCCGCGGCGCTTCAGATCCTTGATCAGAGCGGCTACCGGCTTGTCGGTCCAGCTCGCCATCCGCAGGTGGTTGTCTTCGATATCGGAGTGGGCGTCCCACTCCGCTTCCGGCCCGCCTCCGCCCGATACGACGCAGACGAACCGAACGCCGTTTTCCACCATGCGGCGCGCCAGCAGACAGCGGCGGCCGTAATCGTCGGTCTTCGGATCGCCCACGCCGTACAGATCGAGCGTCTCCTTCGGTTCCTTCGCGAGGTCGAAGATCTTGGGCGCTTCGGTCTGCATCTTGAAGGCCGTATCGTAAGCCGACATGCGCGCGGCGAACTCCGGATCCTCGCCGACCATGGTGGCCTTGTTCAGATCCTTCAGCAGCGAGATGCTGCGGCGGCGCTCCGCGAGCGTCACGCCCTTCGGAAGATCCAGATTGAGCACCGGCTTGTTGCCCGGCCGGAACATGGTGGGCTGATAGACCGACGGCAGGAATCCATTGGTGTACATCGGCACGCCGGCCTCCTGCGCGCCGTGCGAATCCGGCATCACGACGTAGGCCGGCAGATTCTCCGCTTCCGATCCCAGGCCGTACACGATCCAGCTTCCCATCGCGGGAAAACCGGGAATGATGCGGCCGGTCATCATCTGATACTGCGCGGCGGAGTGGACCACCATATCGCCGTGCATGGAGCGAATCACGCACAGCTCGTCGGCAACCTCGGCCTGATGCGGGAAAAGATCGGAGATCTCGATGCCCGATTTGCCGCACTTCTTGAAGGTCCGCTTGCGTTCCCAGAATGCGCGACTGCGAATTGACGTTCTGATACTGCACGTCGCCGAACTCCGCCGGGCGCTTCTGCCCATCCAGTTTGTTCAGCAGCGGCTTCGGGTCGAAGGTTTCGAGGTGCGACGGGCCGCCGGCCATGAACAGAAAGATCATGGCCTTCGCTTTGGCGTGCTCGGGCATCTGGGGCGGTTTGGGAGCGAGCGGATTCAGGCTGTTGGCGGCGCGAGCTTGCTCGGCGGCCATCATGGAGGCGAAGGCGAGCGATCCCATTCCACAAAAGCAGTTTCCCAGGAATTCGCGGCGGTTCCGGTTGTATCGAATATGTTCAGTCATGTCAGTTCACGTACAAGAATGCATTCAGGTTGAAGAGGTCCAGCGCCAGTTCCTTGAGCTGGACGGGGTCGTCCGGTTTTTCGGAAAGATAATGCAAAGCGAGCAGTTTTTCTTTGGGCGTCGGCGGTCGGCCGATCGCCAGGCGCCACGCCAGATCGACGCGGGCGGGATTGGAGGCGCGCTCCTTGACAAGCCGCTGGGCGAAGACCTCCGCCAGTTCGTTCGACATATGCCCATTCAGCAATTCCAGGGCCTGAAGGGCATGCGTCGATTGTTCGCGGCGCGGGCAGGAAAGCTGCGTATCCGGGGCGTCGAACACGCCGACGAACGGCAGTTGCAGGTTTCGCTTGTAGATCAGGTAAATCGTGCGGCGGTCATATTCGGATTTGTCTTTGGTCGCAACCCAGTACTGCGGCCGCTTCAACATCTTCACCAGATCCTGATCGATCGGCACCAGCACGCTGGGGCCGCCGATTTTCGGGTTCAGCCTGCCGGAGATGGCGAGCATGGAGTCGCGGATTTCCTCGGCTTCCAGGCGCCGTCTGCTGAACTTCCACAGCAGCGCGTTCTCCGCGTCTTTTTCCATGGCGACTTTCTCGAGCGGCGATTCGCTCGACTGCCGGTAGGCGCTCGAAAGCAGAATCATGCGGTGCAGGGGCTTCATGCGCCACCCATTGGCGATGAACTGATTGGCCAGAAAATCGAGCAATTCGGGATGCGACGGCCAGCCGCCCATGCGGCCGAAATCGTTCGCCGTCGAAACGATGCCGCGGCCGAAATGATACTGCCAGATGCGATTGACCATCACGCGCGCGGTGAGCGGATTGTCCGGATC
This sequence comes from Bryobacterales bacterium, assembly GCA_963749245.1. Lineage (GTDB taxonomy): Bacteria > Acidobacteriota > Terriglobia > Bryobacterales > Bryobacteraceae > Palsa-187. Next base: position 11,644 of record CAVVNE010000079.1, on the reverse strand, counting down.
GACAATCCAATTGGCGAGCTTGAGACGCGGCGTTTCCGTCGTGACCGGCTCTTCCGGCGTGCTCTCGGGCAGCAGAACGCCAAGCGTGCGCGCGCCGACGCGTCTCCCGGGGATCCAGATAATCGCCGTGGAACAGCATCTGGATCGGAGTGGCCTGCTTCGGGTCGTCCTTCACCGCGTAGATGGCGGTCAAGCGGAAGCGGCATCTGCTCGTCGATGGCGTCGAGTTCGGCTTGCAGCTTGCCCTTTTCCTCCTCCGGCGCCTGCTGCATCTTCATCTGCAATTGGCGCGTCTGCTGCTGCAGCGGATCGACCTTCGCATTCCAGGCGTCCTGCTCCGCCTTGGTCGCGCGCACCAGATCGTTGGGCTGCGCCTGCGCGAAGAAGCCCTGGAGGCGGTAGTAATCCGACTGGCGGAACGGATCGAACTTATGATCGTGGCAGCGCGCGCAACCGACGGTCACGCCCAGAAACGCCGCGCCCACGATGTTGGTCATCTCGGTGAGCACTTCATTGCGCGAGCTGGCGACGTCCTGATTGCCGGCGTTCTTGCGCAGCGGCCCGAGGCGGTTGAATCCGCTGGCGACCAGATAGGTCTCGTCGTTGCGGGTCCATCTCGTCGCCGGCGAGTTGCTCCTTGACGAACTGCGTTGTACGGCTTGTCGTCGTTGAAGCTTTGGACGACGTAGTCGCGGATAACGCCAGGCGTCCGGGCGATGCATGTCGTATTCGTAGCCGTCGGATTCGGCGAAGCGGACCACGTCCAGCCAGTGACGGCCCCACTGCTCGCCGTAGTGGGGCGAGGCGAGCAAGACGATCGACCACGTTGCTCCCAGGCCTGGGGAGACTGGTCGTGCACGAAGGCGTCGATCTCGTGCGGGCGTAGGCGGCAGGCCGATGCAGGTCGAAGGTGACGCGGCGAATCAGGTGACTCGGTCGGCCGCGGCGCGGGTTTCAGGCCGGCCTTTTTGGAGAGCCGCCAGAATGAAGGCGTCGACCGGCGTCTTCACCCAGGCTTGATCTCCGGGGTCAGAGAATGCGGGCGGCGCTGCGTCCTTGCGCGGCTGGAACGCCCAATAGTTTCGCTCCGACGGTTTGTAGACGCCAAGGGGGGCAGTTTTGTCCTCGAAGGCGCCGACCGGCGCTCCGAGCAGCAAGCCAAGCGTCAGGATTGCATAGGGCCGCACAAGCCAACCAGACTGACCTAGACTATCACACAAAGACACGCTCCTCTATTGACGATCGGGGTATAATAGGCTACATTTTCATCCAATGCGGCGACTATGGGCGACATTACTCAACTGCTGCAAAAGTGGCGCGAGGGGAGCCGCGAGGCCGAAAACGAGCTCTTCACCCTAGTAACGCCCAATCTCCGCCGCCTTGCGCATTACCTTATGAAAGGCGAGCGCAAGGGACATACCATGCAGGCGACCGAACTGGTCGACCAGGTATATTTCCGTCTGGTGGGCGCCAAGGATCGGGATTGGCGGAGTCGAGGCGCATTTCTTCGCTATTGCCGGCAGAGCCATGCGTAGATACCTCATAGATTATGCCCGCGGACAGCCGGGGGTGGAGATCGTTGCACTCGAAGGAATGAAGGACTTCCTACCTGCCGATAGCGCCAAAGTCGACTTGGCGATTACGGTCGGAAGGCTGCTGGACGAACTCGCAAAAACGAAGCCAGAATGGTGCAGTCTGGTGGAACTCAAGTATTTTCTTGGACTTACCGATGAGGAAGCGGCGGACGTGCTGGGCGTGAAGCTTCGCAGCATGCAGCGTATGTGGCGCGACGCACGCCAATGGCTATTCGAGCGGATGGGAGAAGGCCATGGAAAGCAAACCGCAGCTGGATGACGAGCTGGTCATGGGCCTGGTGGAACTGGCCCTGACGCAGCCGGAAAATCAGCGCAAATCTTATTTGGAGAGCGCCTGTTCGGGCAACGCCGAGTTGTTCTCGCAGGTGTGGAACTATGTGCAAGCGGAATCGCGGATGCGCGGCTTCCTGCTGGACCCTCTGTATGCGGCAGCCGCGGACGAGACTCCGTTTCAGCCGGGGGAACTGCTGGACTCCCGGTTCCGGATTGTGGGCGAGGTGGCGCGCGGAGGCATGGGCATCGTCTATGAGGCGTTCGACGAAAAGCTGGATCGCCGCATCGCGCTCAAATGCGCCCGCAGCGGATTCCGCAAGCGTCTGCCGCCGGAGGTCCGCCATGCGAGCGAAATCAGCCATCCCAACGTGTGCAAGATTTTCGAGATTCACACGGCGTCGACCTCGGACGGCGAGGTCGATTTTCTCACGATGGAGTTTCTGGAAGGCGAGACGCTGGCGGCGCGGCTCGGGCGCGGGCGAATGCCCGACGCCGAAGCACGCACCATCGCCGGGCAGATCTGCGAAGGATTGGCCGAAGCCCATCGCAACCGCGTGGTACACGGCGATCTGAAGAGCAACAACGTGATTCTCGCCCGGGACCCGGCTGGAGGGGTGCGCGCGGTGATTACCGACTTTGGCCTCGCGCGGCAGCCTCTCGGCCGGGCCGAGGACGCCGATCTGGGACGATGGGTTCCAGCCAGGCGGGCGGAACGCCGGATTATATGGCTCCGGAGCTGTGGAAGGGCGAGCAGCCGTCGGCCGCGTCGGACGTTTATGCGCTGGGCGTCATCCTTTACGAGTTGGCCGCGGGACGAAAGCCCTATGGCGCGGAGGTGTCGCCGGAAGAGCGCCTTCAGAAAATACCGCCGCCCCTGCACACGAAATGGGATCGGGTCTTGGCGCGGTGTCTCGATCCAGATCCCGCGCGGAGATTTGCAAACGGCGGTGAAGTGGTGCAGGCGCTGGCGCCGTCGAGTTCCCGCAAATGGGTTCTGGCGGCCGCGGCAGCAGCGGTGTTAGTCGTCGCGACCGGCGTGCTGACGTATGAGCGCGCCGCAGGGCCGACGGAGTCATGGAAGCTCGCGATGGCGCCGGTCGAGGCCGGTTCGGAGACGAAGGATTTGGCGGAAAAATTGTCGCGCGACACGGCGGCGCAACTGGCTCGATTGAAAGGCGGAAATATCGCCCGGTTGACGGTGACGCCGTCCGACGCCGGTGCGACGCACGTTCTGCACGCCGCGCTCACGAAGAAGGACAACGGCAAACTGCTTCTTAGCGCCTTCGTGAACCGACACGCGAACCGGCGTCAACGGCAAGCAGTGGACGGCCCAGTACGCTCCCGGCGAAATGCGGTATGCCCCGGTGGCGCTGGCAGGGATGGTGACGTTCGACCTCGGAGTGCCCCCCCTGACCCTCGCCGGCAACGTGAATGCAGCCGCCGCGCTGGATTACTGGCATGGGCTCTGGTATATGCATCGGAATTCAACCATCGATGCGCGCGGCGCTGCCTTTGCTCGATCGCGCAGTGGCCGAGGATCCCGATTCCCCCCTCACGTATGCGGCACTGGCCGAAGCGCGGCAATGGAAGTGGTTTTTGTCGAAGGATAACGCGTGGCTGGAGCGCGCCAAGGAGTCCCTATTGGAAGCGCAGCGCCGCAACTTGGATCTGGCCCAGGTGCACCGGGTCGCGGGGCTTTTCAGCTATCGCGAAGGCCTTCACGAGTTGGCCGCGGAGGAATGTCGCAGGGCCATCGCGCTGGATCCGAGCGACGGCGAAGCGCACAGGGTGTTAGGCCAGGCGCACGAGGCGGCCGATCGGCTCAATGAGGCGCTGGCGCAGTATCGCAAGGAAATAACGCGGAACCCGCGCGATGCAAGAACACGTTCTCACCTAGCGTTCGTTTGCGCCCGTCTTGGGGATTCCGCGAGAGCCGAGTCGGACATTGAGCAGGCCCTGAATATTTCGCCCGACGATGGCAGAGTGCGTTTTATGGCCGTCGCGACTTTTCGGAGGCTCTGGACCGTCGGGAAGAGGCCCTTGCACTCCTTGGCTCGTTTTCATATTCGAGGGCTTCGCCGATGTGGCCCGTTGGCCGGATATCGCGGACTTATCACAAAATCCTCGCTTTCTACAGTTATTAGCTTCACGCCAGACCAAATAAGGAGAAAACGCATGTTGATCGAGTTCAAGATCCAGTTGGACGGTAGCGGCGCGGCCACGGTCACGCAGGCCCAGCTGCTCCAAATCCAAGCTTGCCGAAGCAGCACGAATTGCCTGTAAGCTTTGTGGCGACGGGCGCTGGTGGAACGAAAGGTGGCGACGCACCGGTGGATGGTCCAGGGGCGGGAACGCCTTCGGGGACGTCCTCAGGGCCAGGAATGGTATTTGTTATTGGCCCTATCGTCATATGCGGTTCCGTTGCAAGCATGGGGGTTGGTGGGGACGCACCCGTTGACGGGCCTGGTGCTGGCGGGCCGAAGGGTAGAACTCAAACGGGCGTTGAATTCATCACCCTCCGGCGCCTGGGTTGCAGATCGCCGGGCGCCGGATCAACTCAAAAACAAAGGAGGTTTCAAACATGCCATTTCCCATGGAACAACAGCATGAGACTAACTGGTGCTGGGACGCCGTTTCGGTCAGCCTGGAGCACTACTTCAACCCCGAGTCGACTTTGACGCAGGAGCAGTTCGGGTGGAGGGCTCGGAGACCGCTCGCCGAAGCCGACCAACCGGACTACTGGTCAAACCCCCTGACCCATCTCCGCGTGCTGAACCGAGCTCCCCTGGACGCGCTTCCTGAGCTTCGCCGCATCGAGGCGAGCTCGCTGCGAACCTGCCGGTATGCGTCAAGATCGCGTGGAACGAGGGAGGGTTTCACTATCTGGTGATCAGCGGCTATGGAGTGTCGGCGGCAGGCGACCCGCAAGTTTACGTCTCGGATCCGATTATGGTGGATTCCGACATAACGACTTGGGACTACGACGCTTTTGTTTTTACCTACAGCCCCGATTACACCAATGCGGAAGGCGCCTGGGTAAATACGATGTTGGTGCAGCCATGAATGTAATTACAGCTAGCAATCTGAGGGCGCTGGCGCCCTCCGCCGCGTGGATGCAGAGCCTGAAGGCCAGCCTGGCGGCTTTCGCCCCTACAGGCAGTCCTCTTACGGCCGGTCTTCTGGATGACAATTGGGCGGGGCCGCAGATTGCTCATCCCATATACAGCGTAGGATTGGCCGCCATCGCAGACCCGAACCTGTTGGCCGGCCTGGAAAAGATTTTTTGCTGGAGATTTATGGCTGCCGACGCGGTCGGTAGCCCGACCGCAACCGGTTGTTGGGCGACTCCTGAAATCCCTGGAGTGCCGGCGAAGATCGTCGCCGCCATCCGAGGTCCGGAAGCCGCGGACGCGCTGACGAGCACCGAGAGGCTCAATCACCTGAACATCGTTACGGGCCAGCCAAACAATACCTACGATATCCGTGTGCTCAGGGTGCCTGGGTTGTGCATGGAGGTATTCTGGCTGAAATACACCGGTGTCGCGCCCATGGCCGGCGCGTCGGGCGATTGGCTGGTTCCGTATGGCCTGGTGATTAGCGGCGCAGATACCATCAAGCTCCCTGGTGGAGCGACGCTGAACAAGAATCAGGCCTATACGGCCGACGATTTCCTGAAGATCGCCGGAGTTGCCGCGCGGAATCGCTTGGCCGCGGAGCAGCTGCTGGCGACCAGAGTCGGCGCTTGAGAGTCAGTGGGCGCGGGCTTGAGCTCGCAGCGACGGCTTCAGGTGGCGGCCTGAGTGATGAACATCGGCTAAAGGCGATGCTGCAAGCTAAAGCTCGCGCCACATTACCAAGCTGTCCCAGCAATTTGTTAGCCAGGACTTTCTCATCTGTCCGCATGCTCACCAGGTTGCGGAAAAAGTCGATTTCGACCACCGCTTCCTCCGGTCGCGGCTCGGTAAGCGGTTGATTTCCTGTAGCGCCCATTCCGAGCTGCGGCGCGTTGAGCTTCCTTTGGCGGACTTTTTCGACCGATCGCGCTTACCTTCATGTCAAGCCGTTATCAAACGGTAGACAAAAAAGGAGATAACATGAAAAACACGATCATTCGCACCTTAGTCACGATCGGCCTTAGCGCTGTTCTGAGCCCCGTCGCTCTGCTCGCGCAAAGCCAGATTAACGCCACCATTCCCTTCGATTTCACCATCGGAGCCAAGTCCTTCGCCGCCGGCGATTACAGCGTCCGGCAGTTGAATGAGAGCGTCCTGCTGATCCAGAGCCTCAAGGACGGCAAGGGAGTGATGACCATGGTCCTGCCGGGCGAGACAACCAGAAAGGCCGGCATCCCCGTGCTGACCTTCAACCGGTATGGCGACGACTACTTTCTCTCCGGAGTATCCGGCGACGATCGGGGCTGGAAACTGCGCCCGTCGGCCAGGGAAAAGGAGATGGTCGCGCGAGTGCCATCGCCCAGAGCCGTCGTTGTGGCGGCTGCCTTGCGATCGAAGTAGCATCAGGGAGCCAACACGAACTGAATGACCCATCCATCCGTCTGCGCGACACCAGCATCCCAGGAATCCGGGAAGCTGGTGTCGCGCTTTTTTTTTCGGTATATACTGACGCGAGGAATCCTTTGGAGGTTCGATGCTGCGATTGACTGCTATCTCCGCGTTCGGCGGGGTGTGCTTACTCGCTGGATTGGTGGAGGCGCAAACGCCGGGCAAGGTCGATTTTCGACGCGACATCCGGCCGTTGTTTCAAGAAAAGTGTATCGGCTGCCACGGACCTTCGCAGCAGATGGGTGGAATGCGGCTGGACCGGCGCAGCTCCGCCATGGCGATTCGCGGGGGAACCGTCATTGGACCGGGCAACGCCGACGGAAGCAAGTTGTATCTCAAGCTTATTTCGTCCAAGTATGGAAGCCGCATGCCTCCTACCGGACCCTTGAGTCCGGAGCAAATCAGCCTGGTGAAGGCGTGGATCGATCAGGGCGCGGAGTGGCCCGGCGATCTTGCGGGAGATTTAGCTCCGACGTCCCCCGATCCTAGGGCGGCGCGAATCATGGATGCTCTGCGCGATGGAGGCCGCCAGACGTTGGCGCGATTGCTGCGCGAAGATCCTCGGGCAGTGAAGCTGAAAGGCCCGGGCGGATCCACGCCGTTGATGTTCGCGGCTCTTTATGGCGATGCCGCGATGGTAAGGGAACTTCTCGAAGGCGGCGCGGATCCCAATATTGCGAATGATGCGGGCGCGACTGCGCTAATGTGGGGGGTCGAGGATTTTGAAAAGACGCGCCTGCTGATTGAGCATGGGGCCGATGTGAATGCGATCTCCATCGATAGCCGCACTCCGCTGGCGATCGCCTTGAGTAACCGAGGATCGGCCGCGGTGGTGAAGCTGCTGCTCGACCACGGCGCGAAGGTGGGCGCAAAGTCCTACGGGGGACGGAGCATGTTCGCAGGCGCGGGCGGCGACGAAGCGGTTCTGCGAACGCTCATCGATCACGGAGTGGATGCGGCGCGCCTGTCGCCGGCTCTTACTTCGGCTCTGGCATCCGACTGCGCGGCTTGCGTCGAGTTGCTGATTCCGGCTGTGCCAAAACCGGTTCTGAGCTCCGCCTTATTCACGGCCGCTGGCTTCCGGGAAGGACGCGCTTTCAACGTCCTGTTGGACCACGGGGCGGACGCGAAGGCGGTGGAGCCGGGCCTCGGATTCACCTCCTTGATGTACGCGTCGAATTCAGAAGCCGAAGCGGTGGATAGAGTGAAACGCCTGATCGAGCATGGAGCCGAGGTCAATGCCAAGAGTGTCGACGGAATCACGGCGCTTGACTTCGCATTGCTGTCGGGCGACCGGCCGGTTGTGGAGTTGCTGCGAAAGGCTGGGGCAAGGGAGGGCAGCGTTCCCACTCCTCCGGTGTTGAAGCCGAAGCGGGCGGCAACCGTCCGCGCCGCCGTGGAGCGGAGCATTCCGCTGTTGCAGCGAAGCGATGTAACGTTCATCAGAAAATCGGGGTGCGTTTCCTGCCATAACAATAACCTGACCGCGATGACGATCGCGGCCGCGCGCAGGCAGGGCATCCGCATCGACGACGGCGTCGCGCGGGCGCAGGTCAAGGCTATCGGCGCCTACGTCGAGAGCAATCGCGAGCGTTATCTGCAAGGAGTCTCCATTGCAGGCGGCGCGGATACCACCTGTTACATCCTGCTTGGACTGGCGGCTGAAGGCTGGCCGCCGGACCAGGCGACGGATGCGATGGCCCGTTATCTGAAGGGCCGACAAAGGGTGGACGGATCCTGGCGAAGTTTCGGGAGCCGGCCGCCCATCGAATCGAGCGATCTTCAAAACACCGCGACCGCGATGCGTGCGATTCAGGTGTACATGCCGAAGCCGGGGCGGGCGGAGTATGAGAAAACGGTTCAACTGGCGGCAGACTGGATCGCGAAGGAGCAACCGTTGACCACCGAGGATCGCGCGTTCCAGATTCTCGGCCTGGTATGGGCGGGCAGACAGGAGATTGCGCGTCGGGCGGCTCGCGATCTTCTTGCCGGGCAGCGATCCGACGGCGGGTGGGGACAGACTCCTTCGCTTGCGAGCGACGCTTATGCAACCGGCCAGGCACTGGTCGCGCTGAAGGAAGCGGGCATCGCGACGCCCTCCGACGCGGCGTATAAACGCGGCGTGCGGTTTCTGATGGACACGCAGATGGAAGACGGGTCCTGGTACGTGAGGAGCCGCACGATCCCGTTTCAGCCGTACTTCGATGCGGGCTTCCCCTATGGACTCGATCAATACATTTCGGCAGCGGCGACCAACTGGGCGATTATGGCGCTTATCCCGCTCGCCTAGTAGGGCCTCCGCCCCCCGGTTTCCTTCGGTTCACCTAAGATAGGAATTCCGGTTCGATCGTTACAGGAGACTCTTATGAAACGGATGACGTCGTCAGTAGCTCTGTTGGCGCTGGCCGCCGCGACCGCGTTTGCGCAGCGCAAGGCAACCATCGAGAATGTGCCGGAGATTCCATTTTCGCCGGTGCCGAACTTTTTGAAGCTTCCGCCGGGCGAGTATCTCGGCGAATCCGTTGCGGTCGCGACCAACTCGAAGGGCCACATCTTTGTCTATCATCGCAGCGCCACCACGCGGCTGTTTGAATTCGACCAGGCGGGCAACTTCCTGAAGGAAATCGGCAGTGGCTATTACGGCTTCGAATTCGCCCACTCAGTGCGCGTCGACAAGGACGACAACATCTGGACCGTCGACGAGGGCACCAATACGATCACCAAGTTCAGCCCTGAGGGCAAGGTGCTGATGGTGCTTGGCCACAGGCCTCCGGCGGTGATCGGCGTGCAGCTTGCTCCTCCGGGGCCGAACCTGCCGGCGCAGAAATACACGTTCTGCCGGCCGACGGACGTGGGCTGGGACCCGCAGGGCAACATCTTCATATCCGACGGCTACTGCAACAACCGCGTGGTGAAGTACGACAAGAACGGGCGCTTCCTGGCGCAGGTGGGCAGTGAAAAGACGGGCAAGGGGATGGGAGAATTCAATCTGCCGCACGGCTTGCAGGTGGATGGACAGGGCAACGTCTGGGTCGCCGACCGGACTAATGCCCGTTACGTGGTGCTCGATAACAACCTCAAGCCGCTGCGTGAGATTACGAACCTGGGCGTCGCCTGGACGATGTGCATTTCGCCGGGGCCGCACCAATACGCGTTTTTCTCGAACTCCAACCCGAACGGAAACATGCCGGGTACCTGGGACACCACCGGCGAAATCTACAAGGCGGAGCTGGACGGGACGGTGATCGGCAAGTTCGGGCGCCCCGGCAAGCTGGCTCCGGGCTTCCAGGTGGTTCACATGATGGATTGCCGGAACCCGAACGAGATCATCGTGGGCGAGATCGAGTCCTGGCGGGTGCAGAAACTGATTCTCCACCAAACCACGGCCAAGGCCAAAGGAGAACGCCAATGAAACGCCTGATGCAAGCGATGCTCGTGATCTCGGTTGCCGGCGTTCCGGCAGTCGCGCAGGTGGACGCGCCTGAAATAAAGTTCGATTCCGTCCCCAACGCTCTCCAGCTTCCCGCCGGGCTTTATCTCGGCGAAGTGGGCGGGGTGGCGACGAATTCGCACGGCGATATTTTCGTTTACACGCGAACCGGCCATCCTACTGTCTCGATCGGCAGCTCGCGTCCATTCGCACATGGCGGCTCGCGGGTGTTCGAGTTCGACCCCAGCGGCAAGTTCGTCCGGGAGGTTGGCAAGAACTCCTACGGCTTCATGTACGCGGGGCAGGTCCGCGTCGATCCGCGCGATAACGTCTGGGTGGTGGATCAGATGAGTAACATGGTCATCAAGTTCGATCCGCAGAGGCGCGTCGCGATGCTGCTCGGGCGGAAAGACGAATCGGTCCGTATTCCGGCGCGTCCGCCATCGGGAAGTGGCGCGGGGCAGCCGACGGATCTGTTCAACGGTCCGACCGACGTCGCGTGGGATGCGGCGGGGAACATATTCGTCGCCGACGGCGTAGGCAATGCGCGCGTCGCGAAGTTCGATAAAGACGGCAAATTCGTGAAGTCCTGGGGCAAGAGGGGAAGCGGGCCGGGCGAATTCGCCAATGTCCTGAGCATCGCGGTGGACCCCGAAGGCAACGTGTATGCGGCCGATGGCGGCAACAGGCGCATCCAGGTTTTCGACAACAACGGGGAGTTGAAGACGTCCTTTACCAACGTCGGGAATGCGCAGGCGCTGTGCATCACCAAGGGACCGAATCCGGTTTTGTACGTTTCGAATTCCAATCCGCCGGACGACATCGACCGCGACGGTGAGATTTACAAAATGCGGCTGGACGGAACGATCACCGGCAAGTTTGGCCGGGCCGGCAAGCTGCCGAAGGAGTTCGGGACGGTGAACTCCATCGACTGCCGCAGCGGGAATACGCTGTACGTCGGTGAGGTCGGCAATCTGCGGGTGCAGAAACTAGTGCTGCACTAAGCCGATGAAGTCTGGTTTTATCACCCGGCGTTCGCTGTGGGCGCAGCAGTATCCTTTCCGCGACAACAGCCGCGTGCCGGCGATGGATGAGCTCTCGACGGTGATGGAGTTTGAGGCCGTCGCCTTCGCGAAGCTGTCGCGGGAGACCTACACATACACTGCCTATGGGTCTGAGGGAGAGTTCACGCTGCGTCGCAATCGTCAGGCTTTCGATTGGGTGGAGCTGATTCCGAAGGGAGTGGTAGACTTCGGTGCGGTCGACACTGCTTCGGAATTGCTGGGTACGCCGATGGCGTTCCCAATCATGGCCGCGCCCACGGCGGGTCACGCCGAGCTTCACCGCGATGGAGAGCTGGCTACGCACCAGGGAGCGACGGCGGCGGCGAACACGCCGATGATCGTCAGCAATAACGCCAGCTTCCCGATGGACAAGATTGCGGCGGCCGCAAAGGGGCCGTTATGGTTTCAACTCTATCCGCGGCAGGATCTCAACGCCACTCGAGCTTTGCTGGACGCGGCGCTCGCTGCCGGATCGAAAGCGGTGGTCATGACCGTGGATCAGCAGGCAGCTTATTATGAGCGGCCAATCCACAATCGGCACCTGGCGGCGCCCCGGCCAACGAGGGCTGCCGCGCCGGCCAACCCTTACCGCGTCCCCGAGGCTCGACTTTGGTACGAGTGGAAGTACGCCGATTCCGTCCGCTCCATGCTCAAGGTCCCAATGATCGCGAAGGGGATTCTCACGGCTGAAGACGCGAAGTTGTGCATGGAGCATGGCTT
>CAVVNE010000078.1:0-8083 GCA_963749245.1 Bryobacterales bacterium | reverse complement strand
GAACATCATCGTCCGAGGCTGGTCGTAGGACGTGAATTTCGCGGTGATGTTCCACGATGGGTCGATGGGGAACCACTTGAGGCCGGTGAAGTCGCGGCGGATCTGGCTGTCGTTATCTTTGACCCGGATGAAATATTCCACCCCGCGCTTGATGACGAAGAAGCTCGATTTGCCAGTGCGGATGATGTCGACATTGGGCTTGAGGTCAGTGCCGGGCTTGCCTTCGGCGTAGTAGATTGCCTTGCCGTTCGAGAAAGTAATTTTGGCGAGATGCGCCGCGGCCGAGGCAGGCAGGGCGATCTCATTCTCGCCCTCCTTCAACCGGAACAGGCCGACCACGGTGAGCCAACCATCGTCCTGTTTGAGTGCTGCTTCCCGCTGCGCGCGGTACTGTTCGACACCGCGGAAATAGCTGGGGTCCGCGGCAAGGGCGATGAACCCGAGCAAAGGGATAATGGGAGAAAGCTTTCGCATCGCTCTAAGAATTAAATGTTAACAAAGAAGATCGACAATGGGGTTATTCAACGCCCCAACGTTTTCGCCAGATACTCCACGATCGCGTCGACTTCTGCGTCCGACGCCTTCGCTCCGCGCGTCACCATATTGTTGACGATCGCCGTCCATTCGGCCTTGTTCATCCGCTGGCTGGTGACGACTTCAACGGCGTGGCAACCGGTTCCGCAGGTCTTTTCCACAAGCGCCTTCGCGCCGCCGGCCGGCAGCACTAACGGAGTAAACGAACCCACGGCCGGCAACCCCCGGCGAGCCTCGGCTGCCGCGGCGACCGCCTTCGTCACGGAAACCGGCAGCGGTTTGCGAGGCACATCCGGCAGCGCGAATGCCACCAGGCTGTTGCTCGACCCTCCGCCCAGATAGCCTCCGCCGCCCGTCGCCATCATCGCGACATACTGGCGGCCGTCGCGGCCCAGGTACGTAATCGGAATGGTGTGCCCGCTTGCTTCAAGCGTCGTTTCCCAGAGGACCTTCCCGGTTTGTGAGTCGAATGCTCGGAAGCGCGAGTCGTTCGTCGCGCCGATAAAGACGAGGCCTCCGGCCGTCGCGATGCTCCCGCCTAAATTCAGCGAACCGGTATCGCGAACGCCGATAGCCTCCAACGCTTCAATCCTTCCCAGCACGGAGCGCCATGCAATGTCGCCCGTGGCCAAATCCACCGCGATCAGTTCTCCGAACGGCGGATTCTGGCAAGGGATCCGCGTCTTCACATCCCAAAATCGCGCGTACGGTCCGTAGGCTGAAGTCCGCACGTACTCCGAGCCCTTCTTCTCCATGTGCCCCCACTGGGCAATGTTCATCACGTTGACGAACAGCAGACCGCGCGAGGGATCAATCGACACGCCTCCCCAATTGCCTCCGCCCAGCGTGCTTGGAAAGAACAGCGCGTTCCCTTCGAGGGGCAGAGGCGTGTACGGGCCTCCGATTTTCATCTGGTTTGTTTCAAACAATTCCTTGCAGAAGCGTGCATGGTCGGGCGACCGGTCGTACAGGTCCTCGATTTGGAAGGTATTCTTCGCCAGCGGCGGAGGTTTTACGGGAAACGGCTGCGTCCTCGACGTTACCTCGCCCGGAACCGTTGTCTGCGGAACCGGCCGTTCTTCCATCCCGTAAACAGGCTCGCCGGTGACGCGGTTGAACACGAACAACAAACCCATCTTGGTGATTTGCGCGACGGCGGGAATTACGCTCCCCCCGCGGCGAATGTCGAACAATGCAGGCGGTGCGGCCGCGTCGTAATCCCAAATATCGTGGTGCACCAGTTGCCGGTACCACTTCACTTTTCCGGTTGCCGCATCGAGCGCCACCAGCGAATTTCCATACAGGCCATCGCCGACGCGATCGGCGCCATAAAAGTCGGACGTCGGCGCGCCGAGAGGCGCATAGACGATCCCGCGTTTCTCATCGATGGTGAAAAACCCCCACACATTGGTGCCGGATCGATTCTTCCAGGCGTTGACGGGCCAGGTCTGGGATCCGGGCTCTCCTGGCCGCGGCACGGTGTGAAAGGTCCACAGCGATTTGCCCGTCTTGGCATCCCATCCGCGGATGTCGCCGTACGCGCCCGCGGTAGGCGACCCCTCGCCGTTGCTGCATCCGGTAATCACGATATTGCCGAACACCGCGGGCGGCGACTGTAACGCATACCGGGCGTCCTTCAAATCACCCAGCACGCCCTTCTTCAAATCCAGGCGTCCTTCTTCGCCGAATCCCGGCGCGGGTTTTCCCGTGGTCACGTCCAGGGCCAAAAGGAACGGCCCGATCCCGGCGAATACTCGCGAATGCAAACCACCGGCGCCTCGCCAGTATGCGAGCCCGCGCAGCGCCGCCGGCGTGGCATCGTATTTCCACAGCAACTCGCCGGTTTCCGGAACCAGTGCGTACACGCCATCCGGAGCCGTCGCATACATGACGCCATCCACGACAATCGGCACGGCCTCCGATCCCGGCTTGTCCGTCCGAAACGTCCACGCGAGCTTCAGACGATCGACGTTGCCCGCGTGAATCTGGCGCAAGTATGAGTACCGCATCGCACCCGGATCGTTCCCGAAGGAAGGCCAGTCGGATTGGCCCAAACCCGCCGTGGCGAGCAGCAACAGCGCACCGTATCGCATCTTGGCCCATAGAATATCATCCCGCTTGGAGCAAAAAAGGTTTAGAATTCCTTATGGACCGTCGACACTTTTTCGGAACCACCGCCTCGCTCTTCACTGCGATACAAGCCAGTTCCCTGGCCAAAGCGCAGGACGCCATCGCCACTGTCAGCGGCCGCGCGGCCGATACCGTCGCCCGTGACGAAGATTTCTGGTTTAACATCCGCCACGCCTTCACGGTCGATCGCAACATGATCAACCTCAACAACGGCGGCGTCTCCCCGGCTCCAAAGATCGTGATGGATACCGAGGTGCGCTACCTGGAAGTGGAGAACCTCAATCCGTCTTATTACATGTGGAACGTGCTCGACCCGGGCGTGGAAACCGTTCGCCGCCGACTGGCGCGCATGTTCGGCGTGGACCCCGAAGAAATCGCCATCACCCGCAATGCCAGCGAAGCGAATGAAATTATCCAGCTCGGCATGAAGTTGAAGGCCGGTGACGAGGTGATCACCACCAATCAGGATTACCCGCGCATGATCACCACCTGGCAGCAGCGCGAGCGCCGCGATGGCATCAAGCTTACGCAGCTCAAATGGCCCGTGCCTCCGCCCAGCATGGAATATCTGGTGAAGATGTTCGAGGACGCCATCACGCCGCGGACGAAAGTCATCCACATCTGCCACATCACCAACCGCACCGGGCAGATTTTCCCGGTGAAGCGAATCTGTCAGATGGCGCGCGCCCGAGGAATCGAAACCATCGTCGACGGCGCGCACGCGTTCGCTCAATTTCCCTTCGTCCACGCCGATCTGGATTGCGATTACTACGGGACGTCGCTGCACAAATGGGTCCTGGCGCCCATCGGCACGGGCATGCTTTATGTGCGGAAGAACAAAATCCCCACCATCTGGCCGATGATGGCCGCGCCCGATTCCATGAAGGACAACATCCGCAAATTCGAGGAGATCGGCACGCACCCGGCGTCGCAGCGCAACGCCATCACCGAGGCGATCAATTTTCACGAGAGCATCGGTCCGGAGCGCAAGGCCGAACGTTTCCGCTACCTGCGCAAACGCTGGTCGAATCCGTTGCGTGAACTGCCGGGCGTGAAGATTCTCAACAGCGAAGATCCGGAGCAGAGCTGCGCCATCGGCTTCATCAGCGTCGATAAGATTCGACAGCTCCGGCGCTGTCGAAGTATCTCTGGGAGAAATACCGCATCTGGTCGGTGGCCATCGTGACGCCCGGCGAATACCAGGGCCTGCGCATCACACCGAACGTTTACACGACGCTCGAAGAGATCGACACGTTCACGGACGTGATGACGAAGATCATCAAGAAGGGGTCGATCCCGGCGTAATTATTTTTCGACGCTCGACTCGGCCATGTTCAGGAAAACATTTCGCAGGCTTTCCGTGCCCGCGTCCGCGCGCTGAATCATCAAAATCGAAATCAGCCCGTTGGTCGGATCGATCCAGCCCTGCGTTCCGAAAGCGCCCCCGTGTCCGTACGTTCCTTTGGAATGTCCGGCGAGTTCGCCCAGAGGATCGGTCACCACTTCCCAGGCGAGTCCGTAATCGGCGCCGCGCATCCAGCCGACCGGGTGAATCCCGATCGTGTGCGCTTCCGTCATCAGATGAACGGAAAAGGGCGACAGATACCGCCGTCCCTCGTAGACGCCGTTGTTCAGCATCATTCGATAGACGTGCAGCAGGTCTTCGGCGGTCGAATAGAGCCCCCAGCCGGGCGCGGGAAACACCGCCCCTTTGCGGTATTTCGCGGGATCGCCTCCCAGGATCGTCCCGGGCGCGCGGACCAGCTTGCCGTCCTTCTGTACGTAAACCATCGCGATCCGAGCGATTTTGTCGGCGGGCGGATAGAAGAATGAGTCCTTCATTCCCAGCGGCTTTAAAATGCGCTCCGCGATAAAGTCTTCGTACTTCTGGCCCGAACAGACCTCAATCAATCGTCCGAGAATCTCGATTCCAGGGCTGCTGTAGCTCCACTGAGTGCCGGGTTGAAACAAGAGCGGCGTTTTGGCCAGATGCCGGACGACATCCGCCAGAGGAACGTTCATCAACTGCGGATAATCGTGGATCTCGGCTGGTGCAGGGTCCTGAATTCCCGCGGTGTGCGTGAGCAAATCGCGAATCGTGACTGGATGGTCCGGCATGCGCAGGCGCGCGGCATCCGGCCCGAGATTGGACACGACCTGCTGACCGCGAAACTCCGGCAGATACTGCTCGACAGCATCGCGCAGCGCGAGCTTTCCCTCCTCGGCCAGCATCATAATGCCGATGGCGGTGATCGGCTTGGTCATCGACATGATCTGGAAAATCGTGTCCTTGTTCATCGGCCGGGAGGCCTCGATATCCGCCATCCCGAGCGCGTCGAACTCGATCACCTTGCCGCCGCGCGCGACCAGCGTGACAGTGCCGGCAACCGTTTTATCGGCGATAAAATGTTCCATGCGCTGCGGGATCAAAGCGATGGGGTCGGATTGGCCGGCAGCGGTCGAGACCAGGCAGACGGCAGTGAAAACTTGGTAAATGCGTCGCACGGTTTATAAGCATATACTGATGCAGACAAATATGCGACACCGCCTGGCGCTGTACTCAAGGTCCGCGGCAGTCGGTTTCCGCTACGTTGCCGACGCCGAATAAACTCTACCGTTCCGCGGTCTTCGCCATCGCGGGCGGGTAGCGATCACCCACCGCCAGCGACGCCAGCCGGTTCAGTTCCGCCAGATCGTCCGCCGTCAGAGCAACCCGCTCTGCGCCCAGATTGTCGTCCAGATACGATCTCCTCTTGGTCCCGGGAATCGGCACGGCATCGGGCGCGGCATTAAGAACCCAGGCCAGAGCGACCTGCGCCGGAGTCGCGCCATGGCGCGCCGCGACCGCCTTCACGATATCGACAAGCTTCTGGTTGGCGGCCATGTGCTCGTCGTCGAACCGCGGCAAACGGCGGCGGAAATCGCCCTCGACAAAAGCGGAGGTCGATTGGAATGCTCCGGTAAGATAGCCTCGCCCGAGTGGACTGAACGGCACCAGCCCCACGCCCAGTTCTCGCATCGCCGGAAGGATCGACTGTTCAATGCCGCGTTCCCACAGCGAATACTCGCTCTGCACCGCACTGATCGGATGCACCTGATGGGCCCGCTGGATCGTCTCCACGCCGACTTCGGAAAGACCCAGAAAGCGAACCTTTCCCGCCTCCACCAGCTCCTTCATCGCGCCGACCGTTTCCTCAATCGGAACCGCCGGGTCCTTGCGATGGAGGTAGTAGAGATCGATCATGTCCACGCCCAAGCGGCGCAGCGAACCTTCCACCGCGCGCCTTGCGTTGGCCGGCGAGCCGTCGAGTCCCGACAAGCCCGATCCCACCACGAACCCGAACTTCGTCGCCAGGACCACCTGGTCGCGACGGCCGCGGATCGCCTTCCCCACCAACTCTTCGTTGGTGTGCGGGCCGTAAATCTCAGCCGTATCCAGTAATGTTACGCCGCAATCGAGCGCCCGATGAATCGTCGCAATCGACTCCGCTTCATCGCCTGTGCCGTAGGCATGGGTCATGCCCATACAGCCCAACCCGATCGCACCCGCGACCAAACCCTGGCTTCCGATGTTTCGTTTCTCCATACTTAAGCGTCGCTCTTCGATTGTAGCGAGACACGCCGACGACTAGCGGCGCGTCTCGCTGATTTCAACAGCGTCTGAGCTGACCGCTCCCGAAAGTCGCGGCTCCAACGGAATTTGCCATGGTGCGCTATGGAGCCGCGACCTTCGGGAGCGGTCAGAGCAGCGCTTTAGGAATGACCGGGACGGACCACTAACGGGCATGGATGCCCTGGCCTGGATTCACGCCTGGCTGGAGCTTTCCTTCACGGACGACGAAGGTTCCGCCGACCAGCACATAGCGGAAACCCTCCGAGTATTGTGCCGGTTTTTCAAACGTCGACTTGTCGATGACGGTATTCGGGTCAAAGACCGACAGGTCGGCGTCGGCGCCGGGCTTAAGGCGGCCTTTCTGGCGCATCTGGGGCGACATCGCTTCCAGCCGCCGGGCAGGCATCAGCGATGATTTGCGGATCGCGTCCATCAGCGTCATGGCTTTCTCCTGGCGAACGTATTTTCCGAGCACGCGGGCGTAGGTACCGGCCGAGCGCGGATGCTCGCTGATGCCGTCGCTGGCGATCATCACGATGGGATTCGAAATGGCGAGCCGCACCATCTCCTCCGTGTTGTTGAATTGCGCGACAAAACCGCCTTGCCGCCGGTAACGAAGGAAGGACTCGCGCGTGAGCCGCTCGCCGGTGGGAGGCCAGAGCATGGTGGCGAAATACTCCTCGGGTTGATTTTCCAAACCGGCGTACCTGGCCGAAGCGATCTCGGTCATGCCGGCCGTGTACGGATAGGCCTCCGTGGTGACGTCGAGGCCGCGGGCGCGCACGCCTTCAATCATGCGGAGAGCTTCGGGCGTCTTCGCGGTGGAGGAGCTGTTAATGTGGACGACGTGCAGAGGCGCGCCGGAAGCCGCGGCATCCGTAATCACCTCCTGCAAAGCCGAGATGACGTTGCCGGTGGCGCGCATATGAACGAACACGGGGCGTTTGAACTTCGCGGCCAGATAGAAGAGATTCAGAATTTCGTCGGGCGAGGCGGTGGGCGTATAGACGATGCCCATGCCCATCCCGAGACCTCCTTCGTCCAGACCTTTTTCGACGGCGGCCGCGATGGCCTTCTGCTCTTCGGGCGTGGCCGGGCGGTTCATGGCCGCGTCGCGCGGGAGCAGCCCTCCGGTGTCGTGCATCACCGCCATCCGGGCGGGGATGTGGCCGGCGCTGGCTCCAAAATTGATGACCGATTTTCCAGTCGCGCGCCGCGTACCATTCGCTGACCGGCGAGACGCCGACTTCCAGTTCCAGGGCGGTAGTGACGCCGTCCATCGCTTTGAATCTGTATGCGTCGGGTGTCTGCGAATGCTGGTGCAGATCGATGAAGCCGGGCGCGATGACGAGGTTTTTCGCATCGACTTCCAGCTTGCCTCGCAGAGGACGCGCGGAGACGACGGCGATTCTTCTGCCGTTGATGCCCACGCTGCGCACGGCGTCGAGGCCGGATTCGGGGTCCATCACGCGGCCGTTCTGGAGAACAATGTCGTACGTCTGCGCGGCGAGGAGCGAAGGAAAAAATAACAGCAGGAGTCGCATCAAGCTAATGTAGTCTATCTGAAAGATGGGCGTAGTGCGTCGCAAATCCTGTCAGTTATGTGGCGCACGCACCCTCGAAAATAGCAGAGTCTGCGAAAAATTGGGGACTGCCTACTCTGTCCCAAGGCGCCCTGGTCGCTTCGAGAAAACGCCTTCCCCTTCGCCGCCGCGTGGACAGAGCGGGCTGTCCCCAATTTTTCGCCCCCTCCGCAGGAGCCGGGTGTTTTCATACCCATCGTTATGCGGAACGAAATGGGAACAG
>CAVVNE010000077.1:0-7967 GCA_963749245.1 Bryobacterales bacterium | reverse complement strand
GGCGATACCCAATAGCGGCGTGCCATGGTCTCATTCACCACCGCGACCAGTTTCGAGGAAGCGGCGTCGCGCTCGTCGATCGCGCGGCCGGCGACGATCTGCGTTCCCATCGTCTCGAAATAGCCGCTGCTGACACGGCTGTGCCCGGCGATGTTCTGTTCGGAATCCGATCGGGGCGTCCAGCCTTCAGGATACACCGGACCCGGCCCGCCGTAAGCATCCAGAGGCAGAGGATAGGCGAACGCCGCGGCGTCGACGCCGGAAATCGCGCGCAGCCGGTCCATCATGTCGCGCTCGAATCGCGTCGCCCGTTCCTGGTCGTAGCCCTGCAAATCGAGGTTGACGGAGAACAGCGAGATCCCGGTGCGATAAAACCCCGGATCGACGTTCTGCGCGAACTGCATGCTGCGAAGGAACAGCCCTCCGCCCACCAGCAACACGCAGGAGAGAGCCACTTGCACCATCACCAGAACATTCCCCGAGCCGATGCGAACCCGCCGCGACCCTTGTTCTCCCTTCATCACCGATGCCTGATCGACTTTGGAAGCCCGCAGCGCCGGCAACAGACCGAACAGGATCGCCGCGGCCACCGAGACCAGGGCGGTGAACAGTAGAACCTTCGGCTCCATGCGCGTCTCGTAACCCAAGTCCGTAGTCTGGAAATCGAGGGTCGGATAGAACTGGAGCAGCATGGTATTGAACCACGCGGCCAGCAGGATGCCGATGGCGCCTCCGGCCAGGGACAGCATCACGCTTTCGGTAAGCAGCTGGCGCACCAGCCGCAGGCGAGTGGCGCCGACCGCCACTCGAATCGCCATCTCGCGCATCCGGCTCGCGCCTCGGGCCAGCATCAGATTGGCGACGTTTGCGCAGGCGATCAGCAGCACCAGAGTCACGACCAAGCCCATGATCAGCGTGGTCGCCGGAATCAATCCGGTGACGAACAGCCACGGCTGCGTCCTCGCGCCCGCGGCAATGACGTGAACCTGCAATCCGGCGTCGGTTTTCGGATACTGCCTGGCGAGTTGCGCGGCCACCACGTTCAGAGCGGCCCCCGCCTGTTGCGCCGTGACACCCGGTTTCAGGCGTCCGCGCACGTTCATCCAGCGCACGCCGCGCGCATTGATGTCGTCGAAGTTCGGCGCGACGGTTTTCTGCATCGCCACCGGTACCCAGACGTCGGGAACAAAGTTGAACAACACCGTTCCAATAAATCCCCGCGGCGCGACGCCGACAATGGTGAACGAGTGGCCTTCGAGCCTGATCGTTTTCCCGGCGATCTCCGGATCGCCATGAAACCGTCGCTGCCAGAAATTGTAATTCAGCACGCAGACCGGTTTTTCGTCCGGCTTTTCGTCCTCCTCAGGAAGAAACCCGCGCCCGACCACCGGATGAACGCCCAGTCCCGAAAAATAATTGCCGGTGGCGATTTCGCCCCAGATCAGCTCCGGCTTATCGCCGTCGGTCATGCTGAGAGGCAGGCCGGTCGACCCCATGATGTCGGAAAGGCCGGTCTCCGCGGCGCGAAAATCCTTCCACTGCGGCAGCGAGAATCCTTCGATGTTGGCGCCCCCGTGCGGAACCGAGACGTAAATGGCCAGCAGCCCATCCGGATGGTCCACAGGCATCGGGCGCAGCAGGTAGGCGTTGATAATCCCATAGATGGCGGTGGTCGCGCCGATCCCCAGGGCGAGCGAAAAGATCACCACAGCCGAAAAGCCGGGCGACTTGAACAGCACGCGGACGGCGAAGCGCAGGTCTTTCCAGAGTGTATCCACGAAGTGGTGAGGAGCACACGGACTGCCAACACTAATCTATAGAAAACGCACGAATCGCCGTCAAGGACGGTGTCCGTCTATGGGACGGCGCGTCGCTATTCGGATCGTAGCGTGTTCACCGGGTCGATGCGCACCGCCCTAATCACGGCGGGCAACGCGGCCACGAGTGCCACACCCAAAAGAGCCAGCGCCGGAAGCGCGAGCATGCGGACATCGGTCGCTTTCACCTGATAGAACAGCGCTTCGACGTATCGTACCGATGCCATTCCCAAGGCGAGACCGGCTACCGCGCCCGCCAACACCATTGCGGCAACGTCCATCGTCACCAGGCGAACGATGGCTCCCGACGGCGCGCCGATCGCCAAGCGGATGCCGATTTCGCGGCGCCTCTGCACCACCGAGTAATTGAGCACGCCATACAATCCGATCCCGGCCAACAGCAGTGCCACGCCCGCGAAGAATAGGGCCAACATCGCCAGCAGGCGCTCGCGGACCGTCTGCGCGTCGATCAGTTCCTGCTGCGCGTGGAGATTTCGGACGCGAAATTCGGGCCGGGCGTGTGAAACCTCGCGACGAAGAGTGGACGCGAGCGCGAGAGGATTCGCGCCGGCAGCGCGGACGACGATCGTCGCCCTGCCGATCGACTGTAGCGCGCCCTTGGCGTCGTTCCGGCGAAACGGAACGTATACCACCGGCTTGGTCGATTCCCGTATGTTGCTGTATAGCGCATCGCGGGTCAATCCCACGATCCGCAGCGGAATCCGGTGCGGATACGTCTTCTCAAATGTCTTTCCGACAGGATTTGCGCCATCATAAAACGTCTTGGCAAACGTCTCGTTGACAATCGCTACGCCCGGATCCGTGTCGTCCGGACGAAAATCCCGCCCGTCGATGAGGGGAATTTTCATCGCCGCCAGCCATCCGGGAGAGGCGTACATAAAAAAGGCGAGAGTCTCCGTGGGGGGCCCTCCGCCGATCGCCAGAAAACTATTCGACGAATACCCGGAGAGCAGAGGAAATCCCTCGAATGCGAGGGTTTCTATTCCCGGAACCGCGCGCAGCCGATCGGCGACGTCGTTCCAGGCGGCCACCGGTTGCGATTGCGCCGTCACCGTGTCAAGAAGAAGGATCCGTGCGGCGGAAAATCCGACCGGCCGATTGGAGAGCCGCTCAAACGTCGCGACGAACAGGCCGGCTATAAACAGCACCAGAAAACAGAACGCGACCTGCGCCGCGATCAGCGCATGCATCAGTCGCCGCCGCGAATGCGGATCTTCGCCGCCTTTCAGAGCGCTGGCCGGTTTCACCGAGGACGCGCGCAGCGCAGGGACAAGGCCGAACAGGAACGTCACAGCGAGCGTAAGCGCGGCTGCGAATCCTAGGACACGCCAATCCGCCGGCAGAGCGAGACGCGCAGGGTTATCGGGCGGATTGATCATGCGTACGACGAACGGCGCGGCCCACCACGCGAATATAGCTCCGCCGCCCGCCGCCAGAATCGCGATCCAAGCGCTTTCAACCAGAACCAGTTGTACCAATCTCCATCGCCCCGCGCCGATGGAAACGCGCAGAGCCATCTCTCTTGCCCGGGCCGCCGCCTGCGCCGTCATCAGATTCGCGACGTTCGCACAGGCGATCAGCAGCACCAGCCCTACCAGCGCCGCCAGAGCCATCAGCGGACGGCTATAGTCCTTCTGAAGATTCGAGGAACCTGCTGGCGCCGGGTCCATCGACATCGTCTGATTAAGGAAGTCATCAATCTTCTGCCTGGGCATATCGGTGAAGCCCTTCGCTCGCTCCGTTTCGAACGCCTTGGAAATCGCGGCCAGCTTTTGGCGGAGCGGCTCGATGGCCACACCCGGCTTCACCAGCACGAGCGTCCGTATCCAGGTCGAATCTACCCGGCTGACAAGGTCGTTCATCATCGTCGGGACGAAGATGTCGAACACCGTGCCGGTCTCGGTTCCGGTGAAACCCTCCGGACCGACCCCGACGATCTCGAAAATATCGTTGCCCATCCGGAACGTCCGTCCGAGGACTTTCGGATCCCTTCCAAAACGCCGCGTCCAGTAGTCGTACGAGATCACCGCGACCGGATTCGCCATCGGTTTGAGATCGTCGTTCTCAGTCAGCAGACGGCCCAGCGCCGGCCTGAGCCCGAACGAATCGAACATCCATCCGGAAACGTATTGGCAATAAGCCTTCTCCGTTTCCTGATCGGACCTGTACGTCAGATCCGTCCGTGTCCAATAGCCGACGGCGATCAGCTCGGCCTGTTCCTTCGCCGCCGCCCGCATCAGGCGGAATGCCGGATACGCCCAGCTATCGTAGGAACTCGGCTTGTTGTCGAACCCGATTCCCTGCCTCGACAGCGCGTACAACCGCTCCGGATGCGCGACCGGCAATGGCCGCAGCAGCAGCGCGTCGATCAAGCGAAACGCAGATGTGCACGCGCCGATGGCCAGAGCGAGCGAAAGAATCGCGGCGGCCGACGCTACTTTTGTTTTTCGCAAGCGCCGCAGGCCGAACACAGCGTCGGCGCGCAAAGAGTCGAGCCAGGCGACCAGCCGGACGTCGCGGGTTGCTTCGCGTTGGCGCAGCGCGGACCCGAATGCCCGTCGAGCTTCCTCCGGGTCGCGGCCCTGCTCAATTGCTTCTTCAATGTGCGATTGCAGCTCTTCGTCGATCTCGCGATTCAATCGATCGGTGCCAAATACGTTGGCGATGCGGGACCATAATGACATATCAAACCGTCCTTAACACTCGATTTACGGCCGAAGTCACGGTCTGCCAGCGCTCCTGCTCCTGAGCGAGCTGTTTCTTTCCCGCCGCGGTCAACTCATAAATCCGCGCGCGGCGTCCGCTGTCTTTTTTGATCCATTCGGAGCGCACCCAGCCCGCTTCTTCCATCCGGTGGAGGGCGGGATAAAGCGAACCTTCCTCGGCCGAGAGAACGTCGTCCGAGAAATCCTTTATGGCGGACATGATGCCGTAGCCGTGCGACCGCGGACGGCGGGAGAGAATCTTCAATACAAGTAAATCGAGCGAGCCCTGGAGGGAGTCGAATTTAGACATACTCAGACTTCTAAGTATATCTACAGGGCGGGGGACGAAAGGTTACGTCTCAGCTTCTTTGCTTCAACAGCCGCATGATTTCGGTCATCGAGGCATGCGACCCGGCGATCTGCTGTTCGCCGAAGATGTGCGTCTCCAGTTCCATACGCCCCGTGAAGCCGTCGCGCTCCAGCGCGTCGAGTATGGCGGGCCAATCCAGGTGGTCCGGATAATCAAGCAGGCTCTTGCCCTTCACATGCACGTTCCAGATCCGATCCTTAGGCAGCGTCTCATACCCGTCCGGAAACGATTTCTCGCCCAGAGGAACGCCATTCAGAGTATCCCAATTGATTCCGACGTTGCGCGGCAGCAGCTTTAGAAGCTTCGCCGTTTCGGCCGAGGTACCGGCGTTCTGCGAAGCCTCATTCTCAATCAGCAGCCGGATGCCTTCCTTTTTGGCGACCCTGGCATATTCATCGATCACTTCCGCCACGCGCGGGAAAACGGATTCCGGTTCGGGGACGCGCGTGAAGGTGAAAATGCGCAGCATCGGGCAATCGAACGCATGGCTGGCGCGGATGCCGAGTTGCAAATCCTCCATGCGGTTGTCGAACAACTTCTGGTTGCGCGCCATGCGTGCCGCTTTAGCCGCGGGCTCTTCGGGCCGGTTGCGCTTGGGACTGGTGCCCGGCAGATCGAACTTGAGAAACGGCGTGTCGAGGAAGGAAATCTTGATGCCCGCGTCCTTGAACTCGCCCACCACTTGCTTTAGCTTGTCCGGCTCCAAAGAATAATAGGCGTTCTTCTTCTGATTGAGCGGCGCCGGGATATCGCGTAGCGAGAGCCACTGCATTCCGAACTTGTGGGCGAACTCGATCGACTCGGGTTGTGAACGCGAGATCTCGTCGGTGATCGCGCTGATGCGGGAGCTATCGATGCGCTTGATGGCGGCGCGGGAGGGGACTGCGGCAGCGAGCGTGGCTGCGAGAAAGGAACGTCGATTCATGGTTCACCTCGAATCGATTGATTGTACAACGTATAATTGGAGGACGTCGCAGGAGGTCCCTGTTTGACATTTAGATTTTCTTTCGCGATCTTGACCCTGACGGTGGCGGGCTTCGGTCAATCCGCGGAAAAACCGGCTCCGAAGTTCGTGGAGATGTTCATGCCGATGCGCGACACAGTCGTGCTGGCGGCGAATGTATATCTTCCGGAAGGGCCCGGTCCTTTTCCCACCATCCTGCTGCGGACTCCCTATATAAAGGACACTCCGCGCGAGCCTCTGGCCGCACGGAAGTACGTCGAGGCGGGCTATGCCTACGTCGACCAGGACACGCGCGGCAAAGGGCATTCGAAGGGCGTATACAAGGCCTTCGCCACCGATATTGAAGACGGCTACGACACCATCGAATGGATCGCCAGGCAGCCGTGGTCGAACGGAAAAGTCGGCATCATGGGAACGTCGGCCCTGGGCATCACTTCGAATATGGCGGCGATGTCCGGCGCTCCGCACCTGGTCGCGGCCTACGTGAGTCTGGCGCCGTATGAGCAGATGAAAAACACCTATCCGGGAGGTGTTTTGAAGGACGCCGATACCGTGGGATGGACGCGCCGGCAGGGAGCCGACGAAGCGACGCTCGCGGCGATCAGCCGCAACGCGCTCGACAGCCAGAATTATGCGAAGAATTCCGTGCTGACCAACGAGAAATATATCCATATCCCCATCTGGCACAACGCCGGCTGGTACGACATTTTCGACGACGGCAACCGTTATTTTCAATTCCTGCAATATCACGGCGCGAACGGCGCGCGAGGAAACCAGAAGCTGACCATCGCGGCTTCGGGCCACGGCGGATTGCAGGGCGATATCGAATACCCGCAGCAGAAAGGCTTGCGTGGACCCAACGAAGAAATGCGATGGTGGGATTACTGGCTGAAGGGCATCGATACCGGGATCATGGACGAGCCTCCCGTGACTTACTTCATGATGGCCTCCGGCCGCAAAGGCCATCCCTCGGACCTGAGCCGTGTGATCAAAGCCGCCGGATGGCCGCCGGCGAGCCGGGAAACCCGCTACTATCTGGCGCCACAATTCACTTTGTCGACCAAAGCTCCGGTCATCGCCGAGGCGAAACAAAGTTATCGGGACGATCCCGCGCATCCCGTGAAGAGTGTCGGCGGAGCAAACCTGACACAGGCCGCCGGTCCGATGGATCAGCGGGCGATCGAAAAACGTCCCGACTATCTGCGCTTCGAATCGCCCGTGCTGACCAAAAGCGTCGCCATCGCTGGCCACGTCGGCATGGAACTCTATGCATCGACCGACGGCCTCGATACCGATTTCATGGTGAAGCTGGTCGACGTTTATCCGGACGGCTACGAAGCGATCGTGCTGGACGCGCCGATCCGGGCCCGCTACCGTTTCGGGCGCATGCCGGACGACGTGAAGATGATGACGCCGAACGCTCCGGAGAAACTGACCATCGATTTGTGGGAGACGGCGATCACGTTCGAGGCGGGCCACAAAATCGCGCTGCACGTGGCCTCGACCGGCTCGACCAAGTACGAGATCAACCCGAACACCGGCGAACTGTTCGGCATCAAGCCGGCAATAGCGCCGCGCATGGCGACCAATACAGTCTACTTCGACAAGTACCACCCGTCGGCGATCGTGCTGCCGGTTATTTATCCCGGAAACGGAGGATAAGCCGGGCCGCGCACTCGGGCGTGGTTCTCCCCCCGACCACCAGGAGTTACGGCGTCGCCTCCCATTCCCGCCGCAGCTTCACCAGGAACTCGCGACCCTGCGGCGTCGCGCGCCAGCGTTCCAGGCTGGGCTCGACTTCGAACAACGTGAAACACGGGAACCCATCCTCGACGGTCTTCTCCATCCAATCCTGCGCGTGAGCGATATCTCCCAACACCGAGTACGCGCAGGCGATCATGAACGTGATGTGGTGAAAGTGGCCGAAGCCCTGAGGCTCCGCCAGCGCGGCCCGGATCTCGGACTCCGCCGCCCGGCGATTTCCCTGACGCGCCGCGAGCAGCGCACTGACGGCGTGCTTGAGTCCGGCCGCGCCCGCCTTGGATTCTTCAAAGCCCGTCCGGATGGACTGCGCCGCCTCCTCGAAGCGT